>NZ_RZRW01000745.1:0-2410 GCF_003998745.1 Mesorhizobium sp. M7A.F.Ca.US.014.04.1.1
ATCTGCACCTTGGCCCGCAGCTCGTCCGCCCCGTCGAGGAAATCGCCAGCTGAGATCGGCGCGACCATCGGGATTACGTCGCCGCGCGGGCAAATGACGGCCTATTCGAACTGCTCCCCGGCCAAGCGATTCCAGCGCTCGCCGGCCAGCCCGTTGAAGAAGCCTTGCGAGCTCAGAAACGCGTTCACCAGCTCCTCGTCGCGCGAATGCACCACGGTCGAGGCCGGTTGAGTGAAGGCGACCCGCCGGCCCAGCATCGCTGCGAGCAGAGCGGGTTGCGTCCGGCCGCGCAGGCCGGCGGCGCCGCGCCGCGCCGCATCGCCAATCAAGCAGTCGACGACGGAACCAGCTTGCCCCGGCAGGGCCAGAACCTGCAGCACGCGCGCCATCCTGCCCGGGCGGGTGTGATAGAGGAAGGCGCCGACCAGCGCCCCGCTGGGGGAGGAGACGGACGCGAACACGGCATCACCATAGTCCGGCTTCTGGGAAGCCTCCGCGAGGATATGCGCAAGCTGCTCGGCGCTCCAGTCGGGGCGGAGCGGGAACTGCCGCGTCAACGGGTCCAAAAGAGCCGCAAAACCGGCTTGATCGATTTCGGCTACCTTGAGGCCGCCCTTGCCATTCCAGAGTTCCGGGACCCCGGACCAGCGCATCTCGTTCTCCTGCATCCGTCCGCGAAGATAGCGATCGAGTCCGCGCGCGAGCGGGTCAAGCAAGCGCACGGCGCCGGCTCGCCGCGAGGCTAGATCGAGCAGGAAGGCCGAAGGCCGGATGACCCGGATCCAGTCCAGGCTGTATTGCGGCAGGGCGACCCCGCGCAGTTTCGTCCACATCTGCGTCGAGAGGGCATTTGCGGTTTCGCTGAAGGAGATGTCCTGCGGCCCGGCCAGGAATGTCCTGAGCAGCCTTGCGCCGGCCATCGGGTCGTTCGCCCGCGGTTCGACCATGAGCGAACCACAGATGGCGGCGCGCAGCTTGCACTGGCCATGCCTCATCGGCAGCACATTTACGCCGACAAAGCCTGAAATGTCGCCTTCGCTCGCAATATGGACGAGAGACGCGATCTCCGGATCGCAGACCGGGCCTTCGAGATAGTGCCAGCGCAGATAAGTCTCGAGCGCCGGAGGCGGCGGCTTGCCACCGTCCCGGAAGGTTCTTTGAAAGAGCCCGGCGACGGCCGGAATATCCGCAGCCTGCAGGGGACGAATCTGGCTCATGCCAAACTCGCGGAGGATGAGATCGCGGGCGAACCGTTCCCAAGCTTGCGGAGGAGTGCGACACGCGGCATTCCGACCTCATCCTTGGCGAATGTCACGGGTTCATAGGCCTTGGCTCTGGCTATCAGGGCAGCCACCTGGCGGTCCTGCCCCTGCCCGAACTCGAACAGCAGCCAGCCATCAGGCTTGAGGAAATCGGTTGCGTCCCGGATCAGCCGCTGTTGGATCGAGATGCCGTAAGGCCCCCCGTCGAAGGCCTCGCGCGGCTCGCCCTCAAGCAGATGCGCGCTCTCGCCTTCGAGGCGCGCGGTCGAGATATAGGGCGGATTGCAGACAATCATGTCCGCTGCGCCGATAAGCCCATCGCCCTCCAGCGCACCGAACAGATCCCCTTTCCGGATGGTGACCCGGTCCTGAAGGCCCAAGCGCTCGGCATTGCTCCGGGCGAGCGCGACCGTGCTGTCAGTCACGTCCACCCCCCAGCCGCGGGCCGACGGAACTTCCGCGGCGATCGACAGAGCAAGGTTGCCGGAGCCGCAGCACATGTCGATCACCATCGGGCCGGGCGCGCGATCGCCAAGAATCGCAAGCGCCCTCTGTCCGAGCAACTCCGTTTCCTGACGCGGCACGAGAACGCCCGGAGCCAGTTCGAGCATCACGCTCATGAAACGATGCAGGCGGGGCGTAGAACGGCCGGCTAGGGCTGCTGCTCTGTGCGGCACGGCGGTTCCTTACGTCATCCGACAGTATTGCATACACAGGACCTATCGCGCTCCGGTAAACGGCTGCTAAAGATATCGCCGCCGATACTGCGCAGCGCACCAACTCGGCCATATAGATGCGGCGTTGGTGCGCGGATATGAAATCGAACGCATTTCGGTCTTTGAAGTTGCCGATTGTAGCTGCCGGACTTGATGTCGGACAGACTCCGGGCGTGCGCACGCCAGCATGCGGTTGAGTACCGCTGCAACCGACGGCAACCTCGGTCTGCTGAGCGGCGAACGAATGAGCCAGCAAGCTCCACATACTTCAATTGCGTCTGCCCGGGGAGGCAGTCTGTGGATTCGAGGCGTAGTCTCGGCTAAGCATACCCGATGGACGACAGATCCTCGTTTATGAAATCCAGCATCGACCATCTCCCGCCGCCAAAGCAGCGCGAGCTGACAAGAACGGTGGAGGTGCTGCTTGAGGAG
>NZ_RZRW01000746.1:0-2402 GCF_003998745.1 Mesorhizobium sp. M7A.F.Ca.US.014.04.1.1
ATGTGGGGGTTCAAAGGACGCGCTAACGTCTTCCAAGGACGCGCCCGTCGATGGTGATGAGGCCGAGCGCGATCAGCACCACCCCGCCGATTTCGAACAGCTCCAGCCGCTCGCCTAGGAACAGGAAGCCGAGCAGCATGGCGCTGGCCGGCACAACAAGCGTGACCAGCGAGGCGTTGGTAGCGCCCGCCGAGGCGACGAGGTTGAAATAGAGGATGTAGGCGACGGCTGTGGACAGAAGTGCCAGCGCCAGCACCGCCGCCCAGACCGGCGGCGAGGCCGAGAACAGGCCGGATGGGCCGTAGGTGAAGAGCACGATCGGGATCATGATGATGGTCGAAGCGGTCAACTGCCCGGTGGCGACGACCGGCGAGGGCACGCCCTTGAAGCGGCGGGCGACCATCAGCGCAATGCCATAGGACAGTGAAGCGCCGATCAGCGCGAATTTGGCCCAGACCGGGCCGCCGAGCCCGGCAAGCAGGCCGGGGCCGATCATGACGGCCGTACCGGCGATGCCGAGCGCAATGCCGGCGAGCTTGTTCCAGGAGAGCTTTTCGTCCGATGTCAGCGCATTGGCGAGAATCAATGTCCAGAACGGCGTCGTGGCGTTGAGCACCGAGGCGACGCCGGCGCCAAGCTCCGTCTGGCCGGCGAAGATCAGCGAAAAGGGCACCACATTGTTGGTGAGCGCCAGCAGGAAGAACAGGCCTGCATGCGGAAGCGCGAGGCGGAAGGACGGGCCGCACAGGCCGAGATAGATCTGTAGCGCGATCGCGGCGATGGCGACGCGAAACAGCACCAGCACCAGCGGGGGGAGTTCGGCCACCGCGATGCGGGCAAAGAAGAACGAGCCGCCCCAGATCGCGCCGAGCAGCAGGAGCTGCCCCCAGTCCTTGAGCACCATCGGCCCGCGCGGTGCTGATGTCGCGGCTATTGTCATGTGAGTCGCCCTCCCAGACGGCCTGAATGCCAGTCAGTCAGGCAGAAGCCATATCGGACTCAGTGACAAGAGCCACCCGAAACCTGATCGCTGGCAAACGTTGCTGGCAAAGACCCAGCGCCCCAGCGTCAGCCGCACGAGACACAGAATTGTTTTCATTAGCCGCTAGCTTGGATTAATTGTGCGCAGCCGAAGTGAGGATTCGTCCATGCAGCGATTCGAGAATGCCCGCGAGGCGGCACTGGCGCTTCGTCCGGACGATCCGGTCTATTGCTTCCGCCCGCAAGTGCTGATGGCGGATGCCAGGCAGTTCATGGGCATGTTCCCCGGCAAGACCGCCTATGCGGTCAAGACCAATGGCGAGCAGATCGTGCTGAAGACGCTGGTCGAAGCCGGCGTCAAGGCTTTCGACGTCGCTTCGCCGGGCGAGTTCGCCGCCGTGCGTGCCGTTTCCCCCGATGCCGAGATGCTCTACATGCACCCGGTCAAGGCGCAGTCGGACATCAAGCTGGCGCTGGAGAAATACGCCATCCGCGTCATTTCGCTCGATCATGAGGACGAGATCACCAAGCTGACGCGAGTGGTGCGGGCTCTCGACATCGATCCGGGCTCGATCAGCGTGTTCGTGCGGGTGCAGACCAAGGGGCATGCCGCCTACGAACTGTCGAAGAAGTTCGGCGCCGGGCCGGCGTATGCCGTCGAGCTCGCGGAGCGGCTGAGCCGTACCGGCTACAAGGTCGGCCTGTGCTTCCATGTCGGCAGCCAGATCGAGGATCCCGATACCTATGAGCGGGCGCTGGCTTCCGCCGACTGGGTGCGCAACCGGCTGACCTTCGATATTGCCGGGCTCGATGTCGGCGGCGGTTTCCCCGCCGAATACGGCCACGACCCTAACCGCAAGCAGATCGAGATGCCGTCGCTTGGCCAGATCATGTCGCGGCTGTCGGGCGATCTGAAGGAGTATCAGTTCGACCAGATGCCGCTGGTGGCTGAGCCCGGCCGGGTGATCGTGGCGCGCTGCCTGTCGTTGATCGTGCGGGTGCTGCTGCGCAAGGGCAAGCGGCTCTACATCAATGACGGCATCTGGGCAGCGCTGTCGGATTCATGGACCGGCAAGATCACGCTGCCGGCGCGCTTCATTCCCGACCCGGCGATCCGCTCGCGCAATGGCGAGGAGAAGAACATCGTGCCGTTCAAGGTCTGCGGCGCGACCTGCGATTCCGTCGACATCCTGTCGCGGCCGTTCTGGCTGCCGGAAACGGTCGATACCGGCGACTGGATCGAGATCGGCCATATCGGCGCGTATTCGCTGTCGCTGAGGACCCGCTTCAACGGCTTCTATCCCGACACCTTCGTCGAGGTGACGACGCCGTTCGACGAGGGCGACGCGCCACAGGGTTTTGCCAGTTTGGAGACGATGGCGGATTGAGGGGAATAAGGCAGTAGGGGAATAGGGGAATAG
>NZ_RZRW01000747.1:0-2387 GCF_003998745.1 Mesorhizobium sp. M7A.F.Ca.US.014.04.1.1
AGATCAACCCGCGCTACAACTACACCAACAAGCCGGACGGCAGCCAGGAAGCCGAACTCGTCGCCTATCAGGTGACCAACACGCTTTCGGTGCGGGTGCGCGATGTCGACAAGACCGGCGAGATCCTCGACAAGGCGGTGTCGCTCGGCGTCAACCAGGGTGGCGGCATCGCCTTCACCAATGACAACCCGGCAGCCACGGTCACCGAGGCGCGCAAGAAGGCGGTCGCCAACGCCATGGCCAAGGCCAAGACGCTGGCCGAGGCCGCAGGCGCCAGCCTCGGCCGGGTGCTCGAGATATCAGATCAGAACATTGCGCCGGCGCCGATGCCGATCAACGCCAAGGCCTTCGATGCCGCGGCGGGTGGCGCGGCTCCCGTGCAGGCCGGCGAGAATTCCTACAATGTCCAGGTGACCGTCACCTTCGAACTGAAGTAAGCGGCTCTGAGGATCCGTGGCTGGGTCTTGCCCAGCCACCGATGCATCACCAGCCAATAGCGCGCATGAAAAACCCCGCGGGATTGCTCCCGCGGGGTTTTTTCGAGCCACACCCTTCAAACGGAAAGGGGCTCCGCTAGTCCCAGCTGATCTTGCTAAAGATCATGCTGCCAGGCTGACCCTCAAAGAGGGGTCGGCCTTAATTGTCGAACCTCAGCGATAGATAACCGGGCAGCCGCGCTCATTGGCGAACACCACCACGACACGGTCGCCGTCCTGGCGGCCCGCCACCTTCACCGTACGACGGTTGACGTCGACGATGCGGACACGGTGGAGACCCATGCGTTCGGCCTTGTCGAGGGCGCGGTCCGGCGAACAGCCACGGCGCCAGTCGCCGCGGCGTTCATCACGGCGATGGCGATAACCGTCGTCACCGGTATAGACGCCGAAACGCGGGTCGTTGTTGTTGCCGAAGCCGAGATAGAGGCTGTCGGCGTGGGCGGGAACGGCCGCCAGTGTGCCGAGACCGACCAGGGCCGAAAGGGCTGCCGTCTTGATCGTGTTGAACATCGTCTTCTCTCCTTTTTGCGGGCCTTCGCCCGTCCTCGTGAACCGATGGGGGGAGAATGCGCTTGCCTGTCTGAACTCTTTACGAACCTGCCGTTCATCTCCGGTTCATATGGCGGGAAGAAGGAAGTTCCGGCCATTCGCCACCGTCCCCAGCCCTTGGTGAAGGCCGGAATGCCTGACTCGGCGCCCTATTCCGAGCCCGCGGATTGGCCGGAAGTCGTGGAACGTAAGGCTGTTGCTCGCCGCCGCTGGTCCTACGGCTCCTCGTCCAGCACATAGTCAAAATAGTCTTCCGGCTCGGCAAGATCGGTTTCACTCGCTTTGACCCGGCCGCGCATCGAGATGCCGGCTTCATGCACGGTCTCGGCGCTGCCAGACACCAGCCGGTGCCACCAGTAGAGGTCGCGGCCCTCGGCAACCAGCCGATAGGCACAGGTACTGGGCAGCCAACTGATGGTTCGCACATTCTGCGGCGTCAGCCCGACGCAATCGGGAACGCGCGCCAGCCGGTTGGCGTAGTCCGAACAGCGGCAGGTCTCGGCGTCGAACAGCCGACAGCCGACGCTGGTCCAGTAGATCTCGCCAGTGTCCTCGTCCTCAAGCTTTGACAGGCAGCATTTACCGCAGCCGTCGCACAGCGATTCCCACTCGGCCGGGCTCATCGCCTCCAGCGCCTTGGTTTTCCAGAATGGCGTTTCCATTTCCCGGATGTGGCCCCGGCCGCGGGCAAGGTCAAGCGCGGCAATGGTCGCAATTGCGGCTATCGCCAGGTGAATGACATGAAGTTGCCTTCAAAAGGTCGGTCAATCGCCCCGTACGGCCTCTATCCGTGCCAGACTGGAACCAATCGGCACAAGATCGGTTTCGGCAAGGATGGGACCCCACAAGGAGAATTTCGATGAAACGCCAACCACGGATTCTGGCAGGCACCGCACTTGGCCTGTTGATGGCATCCGCGCCGTTGGGCGCGTTCCCGCTTCAGGGAAGTGTCGCGTCCGGTCTTGCCCAGCGCACGGCAACCCCATTCATCCTGGCGCAAGCAGCATGCGCCGAGGGCGAATCGGCCGAGGCCTGCGCGCAGAAGCAGCAGGCGGAACCCGAACAGAAACACGAGCGCAAGAAGGCCGAGCCTGAACAGCAGGCCGCGCCTGCCCAGAGCGAGCAGCCCGCCGAGGAGCAGCAGCCACGCCGGAAGAAGCGCGACCAGCAGCAGCAGGCCGAGCAGGCGCCCGCCGAACAGGCCGCTCCCGCCGAGGAACAGCAGCCGCGCAGGAAGAAGCGTGATCAGCAGCAGCAGGCCGAACAGGCGCCGGCCGAACAGGCAGCACCCGCAGAGGAACAGCAGCCGCGCAGAAAGAAGCGTGACCAGCAGCAGCAGAC
>NZ_RZRW01000748.1:0-2370 GCF_003998745.1 Mesorhizobium sp. M7A.F.Ca.US.014.04.1.1
CTTCTGACAGCCGGCCAGAAGCAGCGCCGCCGTGCAGGCGAAAAGCGCCGGGGCGGCTGGAAAAGACAAAAGACCGGGAGCTTTGACCGATGGCTGCGAGACGGGCGAAGTCACGTTCCTGCTCATGGGCTCTCCCGACCGCGGGCCGCTCGCTGATCGCGGTGCCTCGCGGCCATCCAGAGGATAGTCGATCCCCGGGAAAAGGAAACCGGTCTCGTACGTGTATCGCCCGACTGGCTAAGCGCCGGGATCTGCCCACCGCAGGCCCAATCGCCTGCCGGTGGTGCCGACTTGAGGAAAACGTGAAATAAGGTCAGAAGACATCTCAACGGCATCAAACAGGACGGGCGCCGGCCCGGTGAGGGATACGATGAAGAATTCAGCCATTTCCGAACGCAAGAACCAATCGATTTCCCGCGGCGTCGGCATGACCACGCAGATTTATGCCGACCGGGCTGAGAATTCGGAAATCTGGGATGTCGAGGGGCGTCGCTATATCGATTTCTCGTCGGGCATCGCCGTCGTCAACACCGGGCATCGCCATCCCAGGGTGATCGAGGCGGTCAAGGCACAGCTCGACCGCTTCACCCACACCTGCCACCAGGTGGTGCCCTATGAGAGCTATGTGCGCCTGGCCGAACGGCTGAACGGCATGCTGCCCGGCAAGTTCGAGAAGAAGACGATCTTCGTCACCACCGGGGCCGAGGCTGTCGAGAACGCCATCAAGATCGCCCGCAATGCCACCGGCCGTCAGGCGGTCATTGCCTTCGCCGGCGGCTTCCATGGCCGCACCTTCATGGGCATGGCGCTGACCGGCAAGGTCGTGCCTTACAAGGTCGGCTTCGGCGCCATGCCGGGCGATGTCTACCATGCGCCGTTTCCTGTGCCGCTGCACGGTGTCTCGGTCGCCGACTCGCTGGCGGCGCTCGACCGGTTGTTCAAGGCCGATGTGGATCCGGCGCGCGTCGCCGCCATCATCATCGAGCCGGTTCAGGGCGAGGGCGGCTTCTACGACGCGCCGCGGGATTTCCTGGTTGCGCTGCGCAAGCTTTGCGACCAGCACGGCATGCTGCTGATCGCCGACGAAGTGCAGACCGGCTTTGCCCGCACCGGCAAGATGTTTGCTATGGATCACCATGAGGTGGCCGCCGACATCACCACCATGGCCAAGAGCCTGGCCGGCGGCTTTCCTCTGGCGGCGGTCACCGGCCGCGCCGAAATCATGGATGCGCCCGGCCCCGGCGGGCTCGGCGGCACCTATGGCGGCAGTCCGATCGGCGTTGCCGCGGCGCACGCCGTGCTCGACGTGATCGAGGATGAAAAGCTGTGCGACCGCGCCAATACGCTGGGCGCAAGGCTGAAACAGCGGCTGCAGTCGATCCGCGACGACGTGCCCGAGATCGTCGACATCAGAGGTCTCGGCTTCATGAACGCGGTCGAGTTCAACGACGTCAAGAAGGGCCTGCCCTCAGCCGAGATCGCCAATGCGATCCGGTTGAAGGCGCTCGACAAGGGCCTGATCCTGTTGACCTGCGGCGTCTACGGCAACGTCATCCGCTTCCTGGCGCCGATCACCATCCAGGACGAAGTCATGAACGAAGCACTCGACATTCTGGAAAGCTCGATCCGCGAAGTCTGCGCCGCCTGATCAGTAAGGTGCCGCGCCTGAGGGACGGAATTATCCCGCCGCTCTGGCGGGCTCATTCTCGAGGAAAGCAGCCAGTGCCGCTTTCAGCCCCTCGGGGCCAGCGGCCACCGTCTGCGGCGTCGGCGAGAAGCCGGCGCCCAACATCTTGCGGCCAAGCATATGGTCGCCCGGACGGTTGACCGATTCGATGCCGAGCAGCCGGTCGCCGGCATAGTGGTAGATCGAGAATTTGTTGTCGGGAAGGCCGCCCAGCACGACATGGCTGTCGCCGCCGGCGGTCAGGCCGACCATCTGCAGCTTCATGTCGCCGATGTCGGACCAGAACCATGGCACCGCAGAATAGGCGTCGGCATGGCCTGATATCGTGCGCGCGGCAAGCCGCGCCTGGTCGGTGGCATTCTGCACCGATTCCAGCCGCACGTCGCCGCCGGTGAACCAGTGACGGTAAGAGGCAGCATCGCCAATAGCGAGAATCTCCGGCACCGAAGTCCGCATCTGGTGATCGACGCGGATGCCGTTGGCGATGCCGAGGCCAGCTTCCTGTGCCAGTTCGACATTCGGCACGGCACCAATGCCGACAATGACCATGCGCGCCGTCAGTCTTTCGCCTGACGAGGTGATCGCGGCCACGACATGACCGTTTTCGCCTTCGAGCCCGGCTATCGAGGTGCCGGTGAGGATGCGCACGCCCGTCGCTTCCAGCCGTTGCCGGACGTGGCTCG
>NZ_RZRW01000749.1:0-2367 GCF_003998745.1 Mesorhizobium sp. M7A.F.Ca.US.014.04.1.1
GCGCTATCCTCATCAGGTCTCCGGCGGGCAGTTGCAACGGGCAATGACAGCGATGGCAATGGCTTGTCGTCCGGACCTCATAATATTCGACGAGCCAACAACCGCGCTCGACGTGACCACGCAGGTTGAAGTTCTAGCTTCCATTCGCAACATCGTGGAGGAATTCAGCACCGCTGCAATCTACGTGACGCATGACCTGGCGGTGGTGGCGCAAATGGCGGATCGTATCATGGTTCTGCGCCACGGACGCACCGTGGAGGAGGCTGATACACGCCAGATGCTGGCCTCGCCCAGCCAGGAATATACCAAAACGCTCTGGGCCGTACGCAAGCTCGCCAAGCCCGAAGTTCCAGCCGATGACTATCTGCTGACGATAGACAACGTTACCGCGGCCTATGCAGGAAAGGTCAAGGTGCTCCAGGATGTCTCCATCAAGGTTCCGCGCGGAAGAACCGTGGCCGTGGTCGGCGAATCCGGTTCGGGCAAATCGACGCTCGCGCGAGTCGTCACCGGTCTCTTGCCGCCAATTTCAGGTTCGTTTTCTTTTGCCGGGCAGCCCCTTTCCACGAGCCTGAAGACGCGGCCGAAGGAGGTCCTGCGCCGCATGCAGATGATTTACCAAATGCCCGACAACGCCCTGAATCCGCGCCAGACGGTCGAAGAAATCATAGCTCGGCCGCTCGAATTCTACCTCGGCCTAAAGGGCGCGCAGAAGGATCGCCGGATCTGCGAACTTATGCACATGGTCGAGATGAGCGAGGATTTTCTGGAACGCCTGCCTGGCGAGCTATCGGGCGGCCAAAAGCAACGCGTCTGCATTGCCCGGGCGTTGGCAGCCGATCCAGAGCTTATCATCTGTGACGAGATCACGTCCGCGCTCGACCAGATCGTCCAAGAGGAAATCCTCAAGCTTCTCATGCGCCTGCAGCGTGAACTCGAAATGAGCTACATCTTCATTACCCACGACATTGCTACCGTAAGGGCGATAGCCGACCAAATCGTTGTCATGCACCAGGGCAAAGTCGTTGAACAGGGACTGAAGAGCCAAGTTCTCACACCTCCCCATGCCGCTTACACCGAACGGCTTTTGTCGTCCGTACCGGAAATGGATCCGGACTGGCTTACAAGGCTGCTGGCCAGCCGGAAGGTCTGACAGGGGGACCCCGTCCACCTAGGCCCCTGGCATCCTTCCACGTGCTTTGAAGGGCATGATCGTGCTCCGCTTCAATCGGGCTGGCCAGCCCGACAAACGGAGCCAACCATTTCACCGTTTCGTCGCTAAGAAAGCTGGCGACCCAGGAGATCTCGGTATTAGCTCACGAACGGCAGCTTCTGTTTGCTTAAAAGAAGCGCTCTGAGGCACATCGGAGCTACGACGCAGTCCCTGTGACGTCTGCTTTTTGGAAGCGGCTGCTAATCTCTCAATGACCAAGATTGGGCAGCAAAGCTGCCAAGGGGTGTAAGATAAATGCAGCCAGCGAATGGGTGGCCTAGCTTCTTGACTCAATTTGGGCGAACCGCCTCGTAACCAGTTAATAAATAACGTCGGGTTAGTCGCACTGTCTGCAATCCGGGTGGCGAACGAGGATCAAGGAAGGAACAAGGGGGCCGTGCCCAAGTTCGGGGCATGTACCACCGCCGCCGATGAACTCGAGCGGCTGCGCAGCAACAACCGAGGCACGGGATCATGACCGTTCAGATTCGACTTTCCGAGATCGACCACGCCAGGCGCGAAGATCATGGCGACGGTGCCTGGAGCATCGCACCGGACCTGGGTTATTTGCGGCTGGCAATCGTCAATGTCGTGTTCTTCGGCGCACCGCGCAGCGGAGATCGGAACTGGGTGCTAATAGATACGGGGTTGCCGACGTCGAGAAGCAGTATTCTTGCGGTCGCGGAAAAGCGGTTTGGCACCAACGCACGGCCTGCCGCGGTTATCCTGACACACGGCCATTTTGACCATGTGGGAACGGTTCTGGACCTCGCGAATAGGTGGGAGGTGCCCGTCTTCGCGCATCGACTCGAGCGGCCCTATTTGGACGGAACTGAATGTTATCCGGCACCGGATCCCTGGGTCGGGGGCGGACTGATGGCGCTGCTTTCGCCGCTCTTTCCACGCGGGCCGATCGATCTTGGCAACCGATTGGAACTCTTGCCCGCCGACGGATCGGTCCCCGGAATGCCCGGATGGCAATGGCTGCACACACCCGGGCACGCCCCTGGTCACATTTCGCTCTGGCGCGAGGAAGACCGCTCGCTGATCGTAGGGGACGCTTTCATCACCACCGGTCAGGAGTCGGTCTATGAGGTCGCCGTCCAGGATCTCGAGATGCACGGTCCGCCGCGCTACTTCACGCCGGACTGGGA
>NZ_RZRW01000075.1:0-15399 GCF_003998745.1 Mesorhizobium sp. M7A.F.Ca.US.014.04.1.1
CTCGCTCATCCCGCACGACCACATGGATCTGGCGGTGCTGTCGCATGATGGGCGCCGGCACGCCTGTTACGAAGCCGGCTTCCACACCAGCTGGAGCGAGCTTGCCCAGCATCCGCTGCCGACCGAAGTCAGCCCGATCCGCTCGGTGCTGTGGGGCGAAGTCCCCTATCTGCTCGCCGACGACGCGCTGAGCGACGAGCGGTTCCATTTCGCCACCGCTATCGATGGTCCGATCTTCGCCGCCAGGCTGCGCAGCCGCATCGTCGTGCCGCTCAGGGCGCGCGGCGGCATCATCGGCGCGCTCAACATCAGCCGGCACGAGGTCGACTGCTACACGCTTGCCGACGTCGCGGTCGCGCAGCAATGCGCCGACCTGATCGCGCCCTACATCTTCGCGCTGATCCAGACCGAGGAGGCGCGCCGCGCCATGCTGGCCGAGAGCGAGGCGCGAAATCGCGTCGAGCTGCTGCGCGTCGGCGCCTCGCAATTGACCGAAGGCATGGAGCGCGAACGCCGGCGCATGGCCATGGACCTGCACGACCAGACGCTTGCCGATCTCGCCCGCATCGCGCGCCAGCTCTCGGCACTTCGCGGCCAGGGCGTGGCGCGGGCAGCACAGCTTGCCGATCTCGAGAAGGAGGTCGCCGGCTGCCTGACGGAACTGCGCCACATCGTCGACGACATCCGGCCGAGCGTGCTTGAACTGTTCGGCCTGCGCGATGCGGTCGAGGCGCATCTCAACCGCAGCGTCGCCAGGGCCAAGCCGCCGATCGCCGTGCGCATCGCCGACACCAGCGACGGCGGCGCCGACAGCCTGTCGGAGCCAGTGCGGACCGCGCTCTACCGGATCGTGCAGGAAGCGATCAACAATGCCGTTCGCCATGCCGCGCCGCACCGCATCGACGTGCTGCTGGCGTCGACCGCGAGCGTGCTGCGGGTGATCGTGACGGATGACGGCCAGGGCTGCGGCGCCGTTGACCCGGCCGCGTATGGCGGCATCGGCCATATGCACACGCGGGCAGCCCTTATCGGGGCGCGGCTGCGCATCGGCCAGGCCGGCCGCAAGAACGGCGGCACCCGTGTCGTCGTCGAGATCGACCGCCAGCCATTACGGGAACTGGCGGCGGCTGCAACAATGCCTGGCGAACTCGCCGTATCGGAGGCCATGTGATGCTTGTGATGATCGCCGAGAATGACGGGCTGCACCGTAGCTTCGCGCGGCGGACGGTGGAGCAATTGTGGCCCGGTGACGTCGAGGTGATCGAAGCGAGCGACGGCGAGGACGCCATCAACCTGGCGACTGAGCGCGAGCCACTGCATGTCGTGCTCGATTTGCAGATGCCGAAGGCGACGGGAATCGAAGTTGCCAGGGCGATCTGGAACCGCCGCGCCGGCACGCACATCCTGTTCTGGTCGAATTTCGCCGACGAAGCCTATGTGCGCGGCGTGGCGCGCATCGTCCCGCCCGGCTCTGTCTACGGCTATGTGCTGAAATCGGCGACGGAGGAAGGCATGCGGTCCGCCCTGCGCGGGGTTTTCCGCGAAGGCCACTGCATCATCGACCGCGAGATCCGCGGCATCCAGCATCGCGTTCAGGACAAGTTCGAGGGCATCACCGACGGCGAATATGAAAGCCTGATCGACATCGCGCTCGGCCTGACCGACCGGGCGATCGCGGCACGTCGCGGCCTGTCGATCCGTGGTGCGCAGAGCCGCATCAAGCACTGCTACGACAAGCTCGGCATCGTGCCGGCGGAGGACGGCACCGGCGATGCTTCCGTGTTCAACTCGCGGACGCGGGCGATCTATCTCGCCATGGCGCGCGGCCTGATCAACATCGACGCACTGCGTCGCGAACAGGACCGGCTCGACGCCTGGCTGGCGGAGCACTGAAACAGCGGCGGCCACAAGCCGGAACATCGGAAGGTCCGGCGCATTGCTAGTGAACGCCAACTCAACGCCTGCGGATCCGAAGTGCGACCCTCATTTGCAGATTCATGGCACCTGGTGCGCGAAAGCGTCGTCGGTTTCATCGACGACAATGCGCTCAGCCATGGTGCGGCGATGGCCTTTTATGCCGCCACCTCGCTGGCGCCGATCTTGCTGATCGTGGTTGCGATTGCTGGTCTCGTCTTCGGCCACGATGCCGCACAATTGGCCTTGTCCGCGCAGATATCAGGGCTGATGGGACCGGAAAGCGCCGATCTCCTCAAGACTGCGCTGGAAAGTGCATCCGGCAGGCTGTACGGCACCTGGGCCGCGATCATAGGGCTGGTCACCTTGCTGGTAGCCGCTTCTGGCGTCTTCGGCGAAATGCAGCAGTCGTTGAACACAATCTGGAAGATCGAACCGCAAGGCAATTCCCTGTCGCGTCTGGTGAGGGCACGGGCCGCCAGTCTGGGGTTGGTGGC
The DNA here is from genome assembly GCF_003998745.1 of Mesorhizobium sp. M7A.F.Ca.US.014.04.1.1. Taxonomy (NCBI): domain Bacteria; kingdom Pseudomonadati; phylum Pseudomonadota; class Alphaproteobacteria; order Hyphomicrobiales; family Phyllobacteriaceae; genus Mesorhizobium; species Mesorhizobium sp. M7A.F.Ca.US.014.04.1.1. The sequence continues at coordinate 2,412 of NZ_RZRW01000075.1, forward strand.
CGCACTCGGGTTCCTGTTGCTGGTCTCTCTCATCGCAAGCGCTGCGATTTCGGCACTGGGCGCTTTCATCAACGCCCATCTGCCGTTCGGAACGATCATACTCAGCGGGATCAACGGCGTCGTTTCGTTTGTGCTTATCGCCGTGATGTTTGCCGCCATTTACAAGGTTTTGCCCGATCGAACCCTGGAATGGCGCGATGTGGGAATCGGCGCTGTCGGAACCGCGGCCCTGTTCACATTGGGAAAATCGCTTATCGGCTGGTATATCGGCACCAGCGCGATTGCGTCGTCGTACGGCGCCGCCGGCGGACTGCTCGTGATTTTGCTCTGGGTTTACTACTCGTCGGAGATTTTCCTCCTCGGCGCCGAGTTCACGCGCGCCTATTCCGTTCGCCACGGCAGCCGGTCCGATCTGAAGAGGTTGGTTCACAGCCCTTTGTCCGTGCAGCACGGCTCAGCTCGAACACAACAGGAGTCCAATGCTGCTGGCGTGGTCGTGCTTGTGGCGGTGGCGTGCGCGAGCGCAACCTTGACCGCGCTTTTGCGAAGTGTTCGCCGGCCCTGATCTGACGTCGCCGGTATTCTACGCTCGATAGGCACGGGCGACTGTGCAAATGCACAGTCGCCCGTGCGCTTTGACCCGTATCGGCTCGTCGGGACCGCGCCTACGCTCTGCCCCAACAAGAAGACTGTATCGGGAAGCGCTCATGCCATTCGTCACCATGCGGAGTAGCACGGCTGTTCGCGCCGGGAGCCGATGATGTCGGTGCCGGCGCGTGCGCGCCATTCCGGTTTCGACGATGTCGTCGGCGATGCGCCGATCGAAACGCTGGCGAGCGGCTTCGGCTTCCTCGAAGGGCCGGTCTGGCATCCCTATGAGAAATGGCTGGTCTTCTCCGACATTCCGGAAAGCCGGATGTATCGCTGCAGTGCCGAGGGCGAGATCGAGCTGTTCCGCGAGCCGAGCCATAAGGCCAATGGCAACACGCTGGACCGCCAGGGGCGGCTGGTCACCTGCGAGCACGCAACGAGCCGCGTGACCCGCGCCGAGCCCAACGGCAGCGTGACCGTGCTGGCCACGCATCATCAGGGCAAGCAGCTCAACAGCCCGAACGATATCGTCGTTGCCACCGGCGGATCGATCTACTTCACCGATCCGGGCTATGGCCGGAGGGAGTTCTATGGCGTGCCACGCCCGCAGGAGCTGCCGTTCCAGGGCGTCTACCGCATCGATGGCGACGGCGCCCGGCTGACATTGCTGGCCGACGATTTCGGGCAGCCGAACGGGCTGTGCTTTTCGCTGGACGAGTCGCGGCTGTTCATCAACGACACCGAACGCGGGCACATCAGGGTGTTCGGCGTCGAAGCCAATGGCGACCTCAATGGCGGCGCGGTGTGGGCAGCAACCGAGGGCGACGGGCCGGGAGCGCCCGACGGCATGAAGATCGACAGCCGCGGCAATCTTTACTGCACCGGACCCGGCGGCATCCACATTTTCGACGCGTCGGGCACCATTCTTGGCGTCATCCGGACGCCCGAAGATTGCGCGAATTTCACCTTCGGCGACGACGATTTGCAAAGCCTCTACATTGCCGCGTCGACGTCGCTGTACCGGCTCAGGGTGCGCGTGCCGGGATTGAGACTGTTTTGAGCTCGCGACAATCCGTGCTCAAATCAGAGTTGGGAGTGAGGCCGGGTCAAAGCCGGTGGGAATACAGCAGTCAACACATCTGGGAGGATAACGACATGAAGAAACTGTTCGTTCTGGGCGCTCTGGCGGCAATGCTCGCTTCGGGCACGGCGCTGGCCGACACCAGTGGCAAGAAGATTGCTTTTTCCAACAATTATGCCGGCAATTCCTGGCGACAGGCGATGCTCGACAGCTATGGCATCGTCACCAAGAAGGCGGTCGCCGACAAGGTGGTCGGCGCGGCCGACATCTTCACCACCGCCGACAAGGAGGTGCCGACGCAAGCGGCGCAGGTGCAGAACCTGATCCTGCAGGGCTATGACGCCATCGTCATCAACGCTGCCTCGCCGGATGCGCTCAACGGCGCCATCAAGCAGGCCTGCGATGCCGGCATCACCGTCGTCTCCTTCGATGGCACCGTGACCGAGCCTTGCGCCTACCGCGTCGTCGTCGACTTCAAGGACATGGGCAAGCAGGAAGTCGAGCAGATGGCCAAGTTCCAGCCCAAGGGCGGCAATCTGCTTGAAATCCGCGGCCTTGCCGGCACCTCGATCGATGATGCCATCCATGCCGGCATCCTCGAAGGCGTCGCCGCCCATCCCGAGTTCAAGATCGTCGGTTCGGTGACCGGCGACTGGGACCAGACGACGGCGCAAAAGGCGGTGGCGACCATCCTGCCGTCGCTGCCCGACATCGTCGGCGTCGTCGATCAGGGCGGCGACGGTTACGGCGCCGCACAGGCCTTCGCCGCCGCCGGCAAGCCGCGCCCAACCATCATCATGGGCAACCGCCAGGACGAGTTGCAGTGGTGGAAGGAGCAGAAGGACAAGGACGGCTACCAGACCTGGTCGGCATCGATCGCGCCCGGCGTGTCATCGCTCGCCTTCTGGGTGGCGCAGCAGGTGCTCGACGGCCGCACCGATATTCCGCACGACCTGCTGGTGCCGTATCTGGCCTTCACGCAGGACGATTTCGAGGCCGAGCTGCCAAAGATCCCCAAGGGCGGCGTCGCCAGCCACGAATACACGCAGGAAGACGCGATCGCGGCCATCAAAGCCAACATCAAGTGAGTGTCGGCCAAGCGTTGCCGTCCGTATCGCCAAGCGAGTATCGTTGAGCATGCCCAGGGGTAACGCTGACATCATCAGACTGAACGGCGCCGAAAAGCATTTCGGCGCCGTTCGCGCGCTGGGTGGCGTGGATTTTCACGTCGGACCCGGCGAATGCGTCGGGCTCGTCGGCCACAATGGCGCCGGCAAATCGACGCTGATGCACATGGTGGCGGGCACGCTGGTGCCCGACAGCGGGCAGATCGGCGTGCATGGCGACACCGAGGACAACTACTCGGTGTCGCGCGCGCAGCAGCTCGGCATACGCTGCGTGTTTCAGGAACTGTCGCTGTGCCCCAATCTCAGCGTCGCCGAGAACACACGCATCAACCACGCTTCGCTGCGTGGCTTCGGCTGGCGGCGCAAGGCGGCCGAGCTGATCGCCGCCAAGCTCGACGAGATCTTTCCGGGTCATAGCATCTCGGCGTCGGACATTGTCGGCGACCTGTCGATCGGCCGTCGCCAGATGGTCGAAGTGGCGCGCGCCTTCACCGTCACCCAGGATCGTCTCGACCTCGTCATCCTCGACGAGCCGACATCGTCGCTCGACGCGCATACGGCGGGCCAGTTGCTGGCCTTCGTGCGCCGCTTCGTTGCCGGCGGCAAAAGCTGCATCCTGATCTCGCATGTGCTGGGGGAGGTGCTGCGCAACGCCGACCGCATCGTGGTGATGCGCGACGGCAAGGTGGTTGTCGCCGACGCCGCCACCGCCTTCGACCGTAACCGGCTGGTGACGGCGATGGGCGGCGCGGAAGCGCGCCAGAAGATCGCGGCGCAAATCGCTGCCGCCAAGCCCGCCGCCAGTCCGCTGAGGGTCCGGGCGCGGCCCGCCGCGCAGAAGGACGGCACCGACCTCGTCGCCTGCGCTGGGGAGATCATCGGCCTTGCCGGGCTGGCGGGCCACGGCCAGACCGATCTGCTGCTGGCGATCTTCCGCGGCGCCACGCGCGCCCGGGCCGGCATCGAGGTGACAGCGCCGGTGGCGCTGGTCGCCGGCGACCGCCAGTCGGACGGTATCTTTCCGGAATGGTCAATCGCCGAGAATATCGGCATCCGCTCGCTGGCGCGGCTGCGCAGCGGGCTGCTGATCTCGCCGCAGCGTGAGGCCGAGCTTGCTGCATTCTGGCAGAAGAAGATCGGCATCCGTACGCCTGATATGAACAACAACATTTTCTCGCTATCGGGCGGCAACCAGCAGAAGGCGCTGTTTGCGCGTGCGCTCGGCTCGGATGCACAGATCGTGCTGATGGACGACCCGATGCGCGGCGTCGACATCGGCACCAAGCTGGAGGTCTACGACCTCGTGCGCGAGGAGGCTGCCCGCGGCCGTACCTTCCTCTGGTACACCACGGAAACCGAAGAGCTCGACAATTGCGACCACATCTATGTCTTCAAGAACGGCCGCATCGTCGCCAATCTGCGTCGCGACGAGTTGACCGAAGAGAAGATCATCCAGTCCTCCTTCGGCGATGCGGCCTGAGATGACGGCGGCGACACTCGAAAACGGTCTCAAGGCGTCCGCGGCGCGCGGCAGCGCGGCACGCGCGCGCCTGCTGCGCGGATTGCTGCCGGCGCTGTCGCTGGCGTTGGTGCTCATCGCCATCGCCTGGCTCAACCCGCGCGCCATCAGCTATTTCGGCTTCAGCCTGATGCTGAACCTGGCGATCCCGATCGCGCTGGCGACGATCGCGCAGATGTTCGTCATCGCGGGCAACGAACTCGACCTGTCGATCGGCACCTTCGTCGGTTTCGTCGGCTGCGTCACCGCGACCTGGCTGAAGGACGCTCCGCTGATCGGCGTCGCCATACTGCTCGGCTCGATCGGCATCTATGCGCTGCTCGGGGCGCTGATCCATCTGCGCAATTTGCCGTCGATCGTGGTGACGCTCGGCATGAGCTTCGTCTGGCAGGGGCTGGCCATTCTCGTGCTGCCCAAGCCGGGCGGCAAGGCGCCGGACTGGCTGCTCGGGCTGATGGCGTTCAAGCCGCCTTTTGTGCCGTTCCCGATCATTGCGGCGCTGCTGATCGGCCTCATCGTCCATTTCGGCCTTATGCGCACCTCCTACGGCGTGATCTTGCGCGGCTCGGGCGGCAATCCGGCGGCGCTCGGTCGCGCCGGCTGGTCGCTGCTCCGAACCAAGATTGTGCTGTTTGCGCTCGCCGGCCTGTTCGGCGTGCTGTCCGGCATGGCGCTGATCGGTATCACCACCTCGGCCGACGCCAATATCGGCAATGGCTACACGCTGCTGGCGATCGCCGGCGTCATCCTCGGCGGCGGCGAATTCGTCGGCGGCCGGGTGTCGCCGATCGGTGCGGTGATCGGCGCGCTGACGCTGGCGCTGGCCGCCTCGCCGCTGCTCACCTTCATGCACATCCCGCCGGACTGGCAGGTGGCCGCCAACGGCGCCATCCTGATCATCGTGCTGGCGGCGCGCGTGCTGATCAGCCGCAAGGAGAGGTGAGCGATGACATCGGTGAGATCGCTGCTTACCAAACCCTGGATCTGGTCGTTCATTGGCGCCTTGCTGGTGTGGCTGGCGACGATCGCCTTCACCGGCGGTTATGGCGGGGGTGGCATGGTGACGGCAGCCCTTTCGCTGGCGGTATTCACCGTCATTGTCGGCGTCGGCCAGATGTTCGTCATCACGCTGGGACCAGGCAATGTCGACCTGTCGCTGCCGGCCAATATCGGCCTTGCCAGCGCCGTCGCGATGAAGGTGATGGACGGCAACGATTCCATGATCGCGGTCGGGCTTTTGGCGGCACTTGCCTGCGGGGCGGCGATTGGCGCCGCCAACTACCTGCTGATCTGGGCGCTGCGCATCCCGCCGATCATCGCCACGCTATCGGCCAGCTTCATCATCCAGTCGATCGACATCAGCTATGGCCGCGGGCTGCAGATCAAGCCGCCGCCGGGCTTCGCCGATTTTGCCAACTGGCAGGTGCTGGGCATTCCGGTGCTGGCGATCCTCACGGTATTGTTCACCGTCGGCGCGGCCATCGCGCTGCAGCGTATGATCTATGGCCGCTCGGTGCTGGCGATCGGCCAGAACATTCGCGCGGCGTGGCTGGCCGGTGTCAATGTCGGCCGCATCCGCTTCCTCACCTACACGCTGTCGGGCGCGCTCGGCGGCATCGACGGCGCGCTGCTCGCCGGCTATTTCCGCGGCGCCAATGTCGACATCGGCAACGAATATCTGCTGGCCTCGATCGCCGTCGTCGTCATCGGCGGCACGTCGGTCGCCGGCGGCAAGGCCAATGTCCCCGGCGTCTGGGGCGCGGGTTTGTTCCTGGTGCTGCTTTTGACCATGCTCAACACGTTTGGGGTGAGCGCCGGGGTGCGGTTGCTGCTGACGGGGCTGATCATCGTCGGGGTGATCACGGCGGCGGGCGGGCAGAAGGCGCTGCGGTAGCCTCCGCCTTCGTCGTCCCAGACACCTTCAAGGCCTGTAATCATTGTGCCAGGCCGACATCCGGTTCCCTTCGACGTTATGGCGCTGTAAATCCCGTTCGCGTGGCCACGGCCGCTGAATAATGCTGGGAGGTTTGCGTGTCCGATTTTGTGAAGGTCAGCCGCGACGGCGACGTTGCCGTCGTCACCATCGACAATCCGCCGGTCAACGCGCTGAGCTTCCATGTCCGCGAACCGCTGATGCAGGCGCTGGTCGAATTGCGCGACGATGCGTCGGTTGCCGCCATAGTCATTGCATGCGCCGGCCGGACGTTTGTCGCCGGCGCCGACATCACCGAGTTCGGCAAGCCGATGCAGCAGCCCGAACTGCGCGCCATCGTGGCGACGCTGGAAACCATCGCCAAGCCGACGGTCGCAGCCATCCACGGCACCGCGCTCGGCGGCGGGCTGGAGCTGGCGCTGGGCTGCCATTTCCGTGTTGCCGATGCCGGCGCCAAGCTCGGCCTGCCGGAAGTCAAACTCGGCCTGCTGCCGGGTGGCGGTGGCACGGTACGGCTGCCGCGCCTTGTCGGCGCGGTGAAGGCGTTGAAGATGATCGTCTCAGGTGCGCCGATCGGCGCGACCGAGGCGCACGCCGCCGGTCTCGTCGATGCCGTCTTCGAAGGCGATCTGACCACGCATGCCGTGAACTTCGCTGGGGAAATCGCCCGCAAGGGTGGTCCCTTCACGCCGGTGCGCGATCGCAATGATGGTCTCAAGCAGACTGATCTCGCGGCGTTCGACGCCGGGGCTGCGGATCTTGCCAGGAAAGCGCGCGGCCTCGAGGCGCCGATCGCTTGTGCGCAGTCGGTGCGCAATGCCGTCACGCTGCCGTTCGATGCGGCACTGGCGGCAGAGCGTGCGCTGTTCGTCAAGCTGGTCGCCAGCGACCAATCGCGGGCGCAGCGCCATCTGTTCTTCGCCGAACGTGAGGCGACAAAGCTTCCAGGAAAAGACGTCGTCAAGCGCAGGATCGCCCGCGTCGGCGTCATCGGTGCCGGTACGATGGGCGGCGGCATTGCCATGGCCTTCGCCAATGGCGGATATCCCGTGACCTTGCTGGAAACCAGCCGTGAGGCATTGCAGCGTGGCTTGGCGACCATCGACAGGAACTACTCGGTTTCCGTCACGCGCGGTTCGCTCAGCGACGACGCCAAGCGGGAGCGGCTCGCCCAGTTCAAGGGCTCCACCGACTATGCCGATCTCGCCGATTGCGACCTGATCGTCGAGGCGGTGTTCGAGGACATGGCGGTCAAGAAGGAAGTGTTCGGCAAGCTCGAAGCCGTGGCGAAGCCCGGCGCGATCCTGGCCACCAACACCTCCTATCTCGACATCAACGAAATCGCTGCCTCGACCTCGCGGCCGCAGGATGTGCTCGGCCTGCATTTCTTTTCGCCGGCCAATGTCATGAAGCTCTTGGAGATCGTGCGCGCCGAGAAGACCGCGCCCGATGCGCTGGCGACATCAGTCGACCTGGCGAGGCGGATCGGCAAGGTGGCCGTCGTGGTCGGCGTCTGCCACGGCTTCGTCGGCAACCGCATGCTTGCCGCGCGGGGCTCGGAATCGGAAGCGCTTCTTCTGGAAGGCGCAACGCCCAGCCAGATCGACCAGGTGTTCACCGATTTCGGCTGGCCGATGGGGCCGTTCCAAATGGGCGATCTCGCCGGTCTCGATATTGGCTGGCGCAACCGCAAGGCACGCGGCCAGAAAGCCGTGATCGCCGACACGCTGTGCGAACAAGGACGTTTCGGCCAGAAGACCGGCCGGGGTTTTTACCTCTATGAGGCTGGCGCGCGCACGCCAGTGCCGGATCCCGAGGTTGAAGCGCTGATCCGCGACAAGGCCGCCGAGAAGGGTATCGCACCGCGTGCGATCAGTGCGGAGGAAATCGTAGAGCGCACGCTTTACCCCCTGATCAACGAGGGCGCCAAGATCCTGGAGGAAGGCATAGCGGCCCGTGCGTCCGACATCGATGTCGTCTGGGTCAATGGCTACGGCTTTCCCATCGGCAAGGGCGGACCGATGTTCTGGGTTGGCCTTGAAGGTCCGGCCAGGATCATCGAGCGGCTCGAATACTGGCATCAACGGACGGGCAAGGATGTGTTCAAGCCGGCGCCGTTGCTGAAGCGGATGGCCGAGACCGGGTCGTGGGAAGCCGGCGGTTAGAGAGCCTACCGGATCCGTGCATCGATGATCTCGACGAAGCGCGCGAACAGGCCGGCCTGCGACTTGATCTTGAGCTTGCGGTAGATGTTGCGGCGATGGACTTTCACGGTTCCCGGCACGATGCGCATGGCGCGGGCGATCGACTCCGTCGAATGCCCCTGCAACACCAGGTCGACGACATGCTTTTCGCGCGGCGTCAGCGACAGGCTCTGCCAGATATGGGCGCGGTCGAATTCGTTGACCATAGCGGCCGTCTCGTCCTGCTTCGCTTCCGCCGTTTCGTCGGCCGGAAGAGCAGGCCAGCGCAACCTGATGAAGCTGATCACCGCGGGAGCCATGTCGCGCAGCAATCTGGCATCGGCGGTGCCGAAAGGGCCTGAAGCGCGCAGCCGCATCAGCGACAACACCAGCGCATCCTTGCCCGGCAGCGGCACGAAGAAGCCGACCTCCTCGGCCAGCCTGGTCTGGCTGTAATAGGAGCGGAAATACTCGCTGGCATAGAAACGGTCCGGCGCCAGCTCGCGCATGCGCCAGAACCCTTCCTTGCGCTCGACCGCAGCGTGATGGAACGGATCGAGCAGATACGGCCCTTCCTGATAGAGCGCGACGAACACATGGCTCTCGGTGGGCGAGAAGGTCTCGAACAGCAGCGGCGGGCGCGAGGCGCCGCGATAGCCGAAGATCACGCAGTGGTCGAATCTAACGTGCTGCCGCAGCCACTCGACCAGCGCCTGGCCAAAGAGATCGCCGCTGGTCTCCCGCGTCGTCGCGACGAGCGTGGCGAGCCGGCTGTATTCGTCGCTGCGGGACAATGCATACCCCCTTAAACGAGAAAATAGATCAGATATACCACCTGAGAGGTATATACTAGCCGCCATTGGCTCTGGTAGCGTTCCGATATTGCCCTGTTGCTGGAGCCATCAGCCTTGACCGCAGTGCCCGACATCGAATTTCGCGGCGTCACCAAGCGCTATGGCGCGGTGACCGCGGTCAGCGGCATCGATCTCGCTGTCCCGCCCTCCGCCTTTGTCGCGCTGCTCGGTCCCTCCGGCTGCGGCAAGACCACCTGCCTGCGCATGATCGGCGGCTTCGAACAGCCGAGCGAAGGCCAGGTGTTCATTCGCGGCCAGGACATGGCCGGCACGCCGCCCTACCGGCGGCCGGTCAACATGGTGTTCCAGCAATACGCGCTGTTTCCGCATCTCGATGTCGAGGACAATGTCGCCTATGGGCTGCGCCAGGCGCGGCCAAGGCTGTCTTCGCGCGAGATCGCCTCAAGGGCGGGCGAGGCGCTCGAAATGGTGCGGCTCGCCGGCTATGGCCGCCGCAAGATCCACGAACTGTCGGGCGGCCAGCAGCAGCGTGTGGCGCTTGCCCGCGCCCTGGTCAACAAGCCGGCGGTGCTCTTGCTCGATGAGCCGCTGGCGGCGCTCGACAAGAAGCTGCGCACCGACATGCAGATCGAGCTGCAGAACCTGCAGCGCGAGATCGGCATCACCTTCGTGCTGGTCACGCACGACCAGGAGGAAGCGCTGTCGATGAGCGATTTCGTCTGCGTCATGAATGGCGGTCGCATCGTCCAGCTCGGGCAGCCGAGCGAGATCTATGACGAACCGGCCGACCTGTTTGTTGCCGATTTCGTCGGCAAGACCAATCTCTTGAGCGGTACTGTCGCCGGGCATTCGGGCGATCTGGTGGAGGTGGCGCTTGCCGACGGCACCGTCATTGCGGCGCGCAAACGGACCGCTTTGCAGCAGGGCGAGGTCGTTTCGGTCAGCCTGCGTCCTGAATCGCTCAGTCTCGGCGCCCAGGCAAGCGGCCCATTCAAGGGCATCGTCCGCAACCGGATATTCCTGGGCTCGACGGCGGAATACGCGATCGAGGTCAAGGGCATCGGAACGCTGCTGGCCAAAGCCGATCACCTGATCGGTCACGGCAACCTCTTCAAGCCGGGTGAACCCGTCGCCATCGGCTTTGCCTCCGGAACGCCGCTGGCGTTTGCGGAGACCAAGAACAACGGGGCCAACCAGAGGGTAGATAAACATGTCGAAATCATATCGTGACGGACTGCCGATAAGCCCTGAGAATTTCGTCGACCAGCTGATGCGTTTGAAGCGCGGCTCGATCGGCCGCCGCGACTTCCTCGGCCTCACCGGCCTTGGCATTGCCACGGCGGTGATGGCGCGCGAGATCGGCATCATGCCGACACCAGCCTTTGCCGCCGAAAGCCTTGGCGACCGCATGTCGATCGCCACCTGGCCGAACTATCACGACCCGGCGACCTTCGAGAACTTCAAGAAGGACACCGGCGTTGCCGTCGAGGTCAACGTGTTCGGCTCCAATGAGGAGATGCTGGCCAAGCTGCAGGCCGGGGCCTCGGGCTGGAGCCTGTTCGTGCCGACCAATTACACGATCTCGACCTACAAGAAGCTCGGCATCATCGAGCCGCTGGAGATGGCGAAGCTGCCGAATTTCGACGGCTCGCAAGAGGATCCGCGCTTCACCTCGGAGGGCACGATCGATGGGACGATCTACGCCGTGCCGAAGAACTGGGGCACCACCGGCTTTGCCGTCAACACCAAGAAGCTGACCAAGCCGATGACGAGCTGGAAGGAGTTCTGGGACACCGCCATGGCGGAAGGCGACAGCCGCACCATGGTGCATGACTACCAGCTGACCACGATCGGCAATGCGCTGAAATATTACGGCTACTCGTTCAATTCGCTCAAGCAGGACGAACTGGCCAAGGCGGAGGAGCTGCTGCTGAAGGTCAAGCCGCATCTGTTCGCGGTCTCCTCCGACTACCAGCCGGGGATGCGCGCCGGCGACGCGTGGATGACCATGTGCTGGACGAATGACGGCGCGCAGCTGCATCGCGACATTCCCGAGATCGCCTATGTGCTGGGCAAGGAAGGCGGCGAGATCTGGACCGATTTCTATGCCATTCCGAAAGACGCGCCGAACAAGCCCGCCGGTTACGCGCTGCTCAACTACCTGATGAATCCGCAGGTGGCGGTGAAGGAGCATTTGGCCAATGGTGCGCCGTCGACCGATGCGCGCGTCAACAAGCTGCTGCCCAAGGAGGTGCTCGACAACCCGATCCTCTATCCGGCAGCCGACCTGTTGACGCCGCTGGAATTCGGCGCGGCGGCAACGTTGACCGATCCGGGCCGCGCCGAATTGATGGCGCGCTTCAAGTCGGCCTGAGCGACGGCCTCAAATTCGACTCAGATAATTTGACCGGCGGGTTTATGCCCGCCGGCACCGGGGCAATCTTTCCATGCACGGCAGCCGTCTTCGCAGGAATTTTCTGACCGCCATGCTGCTCGGTCCGGCGACCGCGTGGCTGGTGGTGTTCCTGGTGCTGCCGTTCATCGCCATCGCCGTGTTCAGCGTCGGCGAACGCGCACCGGAAGGCGGCTATCAGGCCGCCTTTACGCTGGCGCAATATGCCAATCTTCCGGCGCGGGCGACCGCCTTCTGGAACACCATGGTGCTGGCGCCGGTGGGAGCGCTCGCCTGCCTTCTCGTCGCTTATCCCGTTGCCTACTATCTCGCCTTGCGCGCGCCGCAGCGCTGGCGGCTGATCCTGCTGGCGCTGGTCGTCATTCCGTTCTGGACCAGCCTGCTGATGCGGACCTATGCCTGGATGTACATTCTGGGCGGGCGCGGCATTCCGGCGCTGCTCGCCTTTGTCGGCATCGAGGATGTCAGGCTGATCAACACGCCGGGCGCGGTGCTGCTCGGCATCGTCTATGGCTACCTGCCGTTGATGATCCTGCCGATCTATGTCAGCCTCGAACGGCTTGACCGCAGGCTGCTGGAAGCCTCCGCCGATCTCGGCGCCACGCCACTATCGACTTTCCTGGGCGTGACCCTGAAACTGTCGTTGCCGGGCGTGATGACCGGCTTCTCGCTGGTCATGATCCTGCTGCTCGGCGAATATCTGATCCCGACGCTGCTTGGCGGCGGCAAGGTGTTCTTCATCGGCAATGCGCTGGTCGACCTGTTCCTGCAATCGCGCAACTGGCCGTTCGGATCGGCCATCGCCATCACGCTGGTGCTGGTCTCGGTGGAGGTGCTGATTGCCGCAAACCGCATTTCGACCCGAGTTTCGGGCGCGCGCCGGGTGGATCTGATCTGATGCGGGCTTTCGTCATTGCGGTGTTCGCTTTCCTCTATCTGCCGATCGCGCTGGTGGTGCTGTTTTCCTTCAACGCCGGCCACCATGCCAGCGAGTTCACCGGCTTTTCGGTGCAATGGTACGGCAAGGCACTGGCGAACCCGTTCCTGGTCGAAGCGCTGAAGAACAGCCTGTTCATCGCCACCACCAGCGCCTTGCTGGCGGCGCTGTGCGGCACCGCGGCGGCACTCGGCCTGGCGCGCGTCGGCGTGCGGACCCGCGCGGTCTTCGACGCACTTCTGGGCGCCGCGATCGTCGTTCCGGGCGTCGTGATCGGCATTTCGACTCTGGTCGCGCTCGTCCAATTGTTCACCGTGGTCAATCCGTTCCTCGCCTCGATCTGGCCGGACGACCAGCCGCCGCGGCTGGCGCTCGGCTACGGTTCGATC
>NZ_RZRW01000750.1:0-2364 GCF_003998745.1 Mesorhizobium sp. M7A.F.Ca.US.014.04.1.1
AAGCAGAAGAAGCAGGCCACGCCAATGCCGCTGGCGATCAGGGGCATGAAGATCCTGACGAAGAAGCGCGGGAACGAATAGCCGTCGATATAGGCGGTTTCGTCGATTTCCTTCGGCACACCCGACATGAAGCCTGCGAGGATCCACACCGCCAGCGGCACGTTGAACAGGCAGTGCGCCAGCGCCACCGCAATGTGCGTGTCGATCAGGCCGAAGGCCGAATAGAGCTGGAAGAACGGCAGCGCGAACACCGCCGGCGGCGCCATGCGGTTGGTCAGCAGCCAGAAGAACAGGTGCTTGTCGCCGAGGAAGCGGTAGCGCGAGAAGGCGTAGGCTGCCGGCAGCGCGGCAGCCACCGAAATCACCATATTCATCACCACATAGGTGATCGAGTTGATGTAGCCCGAGTACCAGGAGGCGTCGGTGAAGATGGTGACGTAGTTGGCGAGCGTCGGCTGGTGCGGATAGAGCGTCAGCGAGGAGACGATCTCGGCATTGGTCTTGAAGCTCATATTAATGAGCCAGTAGATCGGCAGCAAAAGCACGACGATGTAGACCGTCGGCACGATCCACCACCAGCGCGATTCCTCGCCGCGTTTGCGCATCAGCCGGGCGACCTGATCCTGCGAGAGTGTGCTCGCCAGTTTGCCCGCTGCTGTGGTCTCGCTCACTCTATCGGCTCTTTCGTTGGCGCCGGTCATCTCAGCGCTCCGCGTCGTAGTTGGTCATCACGGTGTAGAAGACCCATGACAGCAGAAGGACGATGAGGAAGTAGACCAGCGACATGGCTGCGGCCGGACCGAGGTCGAACTGGCCGAGCGCGGTCTTGACGAGGTCGATCGACAGGAATGTCGTCGAGTTGCCGGGACCGCCTCCCGTCACCACGAAGGGTTCGGTATAGATCATGAAGCTGTCCATGAAGCGAAGCAGCACGGCGATCAGCAGCACCCTGTTCATCTTCGGCAGCTGGATGTAGCGGAACACCGCCCAGCGCGAGGCGCCATCGATCTTGGCCGCCTGATAGAAGGCATCCGGAATGGAGACCAGGCCGGCATAGCAGAGCAGCACGACGAGGCTGGTCCAGTGCCAGACATCCATGATGATGACGGTGACCCAGGCATCGAACGGGTCCTGCACATAGTTGTAGTCGATGCCGAGCGCGTTGACGTAGTAGCCGAGCAGACCGATGTCGTTGCGGCCGAAGACCTGCCAGATGGTGCCGACGACGTTCCACGGAATCAGCAGCGGCAGCGCCATGAGCACCAGGCAGACCGGCACGCCCCAGCCCTTTTTCGGCATGTTGAGCGCGATGAAGATGCCGAGCGGCACTTCGATCGCCAGGATGATGAAGGAGAAGATCAGGTTGCGGACCATCGCTTCCCAGAAGCGGCTGGAAGACAGCAGTTCCTCGAACCACTCGGTGCCGGCCCAGAAGAAGACGTTGTTGCCGAACGTGTCCTGCACCGAATAGTTGACGACGGTCATCAGCGGGATGACCGCCGAGAACGCCACCAGCACCAGCACCGGCAGCACCAGGAACCAGGCCTTGTTGTTCCAGGTCTTTTCCATCTATGCCCCCATCTCGACGCGCCAGGAATCGGCATAGATGTTGATGCCGGCCGGCTCGAACCGCACCTTCGGATCGGCTGGCACGGTCTCGTCCTCGCCGATGACGGCCGCAATCTCGCGGCCTTCGAGCTTGGCGCGGACCACCTTGTGGCGGCCGAGATCCTCGACCTTGCTGACCTGCACGGCCATGCCGTCGCGGCCAAGCCGGACATATTCGGGACGGATGCCGAGTTCGATGGCGCCGCTGCCCGCTTTTGGCGCGCCCGGCAGTTCGATGCGCTGCGAGCCGAGCGTCGCCGTCTTGCCGTCGATGGCCACCGGCATGACGTTCATGCCGGGCGAGCCGATGAAATAACCGACAAAGGTATGGCGTGGCCGTTCGAACAGTTCGGCTGGCGTGCCGATCTGGACGATGCCGCCGTCATACATGACCACGACCTGGTCGGCGAAGGTCAGCGCCTCGGTCTGGTCGTGGGTCACATAGACCATGGTGTAGCCGAAGCGGCGGTGCAGCTGCTTCAGCTGCGAGCGCAGCACCCATTTCATATGCGGGTCGATGACGGTCAGCGGCTCGTCGAACAGGATGGCGTTGACGTCGGAGCGCACCAGCCCGCGGCCGAGCGAGATCTTCTGCTTCTGGTCGGCGGTCAGGCCCCTCGCCTTCTTCTTCGCCCAGGACGCCAGGTCGATCATCTCCAGCGTCTCGCGCACCTTGCGGTCGACATCGGCTTCCGGCACGCCGCGATTGCGCAGCGGGAAGGCCAGATTGTCGTAGACGGTCATGGTGTCGTAGAT
>NZ_RZRW01000751.1:0-2349 GCF_003998745.1 Mesorhizobium sp. M7A.F.Ca.US.014.04.1.1
AGGCAGGCCCAGGCCATCCCCGTATCGAGGTCGATCTCCCCGTCGGAAAAGACGCGCAACTGTCCGGTCTCGACATTGGTCGCCGAGATGAACAGTTCCATCGACTTGCAGGCGCGGACGTTCTCGAAATCGATCTCCTGCTGCACCACGTCGCGCAGCGGATTGAGGCCGAGTGGGTTGGCGACATAGGGCGAGAACACCCGCGACATGGTATCGAAGAAGAGATAGCCGGGCGTGTTCTCGATCGACCAGTTGCCCCAGGCGACGTCCCACGGCATGCGCTGCACCGGGCTGAACCGCCCCTTGGCCGCCACCGCGCGCCAGAAATCGTCAAGTTTTTGCCGCGCGCCTTCGACTCCGCCGCGCACATATCCGTCGGCCAGCGCCACCGCGTTCATGGCGCCGGCGCTGGTGCCGGACACTGCTGATATCTCCAGCCGTCCGTCCTCCAGCAGCCGGTCGAGCACACCCCAGGAAAAGGCCCCGTGCGAGCCGCCGCCCTGAAGCGCTACGTTGATCTTCTTCGTCTCCTCCGCCTTGCCGTTCTTGGTCATGGCGTCGTCCTTGATCTATCCCTTTGGGTGGATGAGAGAGTTTTGCGCCTCACGCGGCGGTCCAGCCGCCGTCGACCGACAGTTGCGTGCCGTTGACCTGCGCCGCCGCGTCCGAGCACAGGAACACCGCCGCTGCCGCGATCTGCTCCACCGTGACGAATTCCTTGGTCGGCTGCTTGTCCAGCATGACCTCACGGATGACGGTCTCGCGGTCCATCTGATGGGCTTTCATCTGGGCGGGGATCTGCGCCTCGACCAGCGGCGTCAGCACATAGCCGGGGCAGATGGCGTTGCAGGTGATTTTTTCGCGCGCCAGTTCGAGCGCAACGGTTTTGGTCAATCCCATGATGCCGTGCTTGGCCGAGACATAGGCCGATTTGAACGGCGACGCGACCAGGCCATGCGCCGAGGCGATGTTGACGATCCGGCCGCCGCCGGCCTTTTTCATCAGCGGGATGGCGGCCGCGATGGTGTGGAACGCCGACGACAGGTTGATGGCAATGATGGCGTCCCATTTCTCGATCGGGAACTCTTCCACCGGCGCGACATGCTGGATGCCTGCATTGTTGACGAGAATATCGACCGAACCGAATGTCTCGGCCGCCTTGGCGATCAGCGCCCGGCATTCGGCCGGCTTCGACATGTCGGCCTTGATATAGGCCGTCTTCGCCTTGTGCTGTCTGGCGATCGCGTCAGCGATGGCGTGGTCGGCAGCCGTGTCGGAGAAGGAGTTGACGACGACATTATGGCCTTCGGCCGCCAACGCCTGGGCGATGGCCAGGCCAATGCCCGATGTGGAGCCGGTGATGACTGCGTGTTTTCTGGCGGCCAAGGTCGAAATCCTCTGGTTGCGGCAAGAGCGATCTTATGTTGCAGTGCAGCATATATGCTCAATGCGACGCAATAACAGCGGCCAGAATTTTTCGACGAGATGAAATTTTCGTCATGAGCGGCCACACGGCCGCTCACCAGGAGGATCCTGATCGGATCGGAGTCGCTCGCCAGGCGCCGAAAGAACCTCAGGCGACCAGGTCCGGCACCGGCCCGACATAGCGCGACTGCGGTCGGATCAGCCGTCCAGTCGTCTGCTGTTCACGCGCATGCGCGATCCAGCCGGCCACGCGCCCGGCGGCAAAGACATTGCTGAAAGCTTGCGGCGGAAAGCCCGCCGCTTGCAGCACCAGCGCGGTGTAGAACTCGACATTGGTCTGCAGCGAACGCTGCGGCTTGGCGATCCTAAGCACCTCGAGCGCCGTTTGCTCGACGGTCTCCGCAAAGGCCAGCCGGCGACCGGTTTCGCCCTCGCCGCCGAGTTGCCGCACGACGGCCTTCAGCACATCGGCGCGCGGATCGCGCACACGGTAGATGCGATGGCCGAACCCCATGATGCGCCTGCCCTGCGCGATCTCGTTGCGCAGCCAGCCGGCGGCATCGCCATGCGCCTGGATCGCATCCAGCATCTCGATGACGGGGCCAGGCGCGCCACCATGCAGCGGCCCTTTGAGCGCGCCAAGCCCGGCCAGCACAGAGGATGTCAGGCCGGCCTGCGTGGAGGCGACCACGCGCGTCGCAAAGGTCGATGCGTTGAGGCCGTGGTCGCAGACGGTCACCAGATAGGTGTCGAGCGCTTTTGTGAGCGCCGGCGAGGCGACGCGGCCGCCCAGCATCCTCAGCATGTCGGCGGCATGATCGGTGCGGCTGTCCGGCGCGATCGGCTGCTCGCCGCGCCGCAGGCGCAGCAGCGCCGGCGTCAGCACGGCGGGCGCCGCGATCCGCAGCCAAGCGCCGGTCAAGG
>NZ_RZRW01000752.1:0-2345 GCF_003998745.1 Mesorhizobium sp. M7A.F.Ca.US.014.04.1.1
AGCCTGCACAGGCGATGCCCTCACGATCGAAAAGTGAATTGTATCCCTCTGTTACGAGCTCGCGCTCGTCAACGATCACAATCATCGGCCCCGCCTTCCGAATCGAATCATTTGCCCCGTGAAGAGAGGCCTATCCGCTGGCGAGAATCCTGAACAACCGTCATTTCTTGTAGCTAGTTTCTTGGGAGTCTGGAATCGTATCGGTTGCATTAGCGTGCAGCCAGATACGCATTCGGCGCCAAGTTTTGGCCAGGCCAGAACAACAATTCGGGGTTGTGTGTTAGGTCTATTAGTAATGGAAAATGCGCTTATGGGTTGCAGAATCCGCGGGCGTTCGCGGTCCATTTTCCAAAGCCGGTGGCGACCATGTTGGCAATGACACGGCAGACATAGATCTTCTGCGCCGGGTCATTGTCGGGGCCGGCATGATAGCGGGCCACGGCCATCGACCAGGTCTCGTGACGGGCATGAAGGCTGGCCAGGAAGCGCGCCGCATAGTCGACATTCTGACGTGGGTCGAGCATGTCCTCGACGCTGCGAAAATGCGATGCGTGGTAGTGGTGGTTGATCTGCATGCAGCCCAGATCGATCAGGGTCTTGCCCTCGCGCCGGGCATTGGCGAAGGCGGCAAGGGCCTCGGGCCGGCTTCTGGGAAAGACTGCTTTTCCCTCTATATTCAAAGCGTTGGGTTGAAGGCTGCCCTTGTTGCCGGTCTCCGTCAGGCCAACGGCATAAAGGATGCCGGCGGGAACGCCATAGCGGTCGGCGGCGCGCAGGATTTCCGGCTCGCAAGGGTTGGTCGTGGCTGCGGCAGCTGTTACCGCGCTAGATAAAGATATCGCCGCCAGCGCGCTCGCGAGAAGGCGAAGTGCCGCGGCCGTAGTCCTGCGCGTCATCGTTGCGGTTCCTTGAGGATTGCTGACCCGGTTGCTGGCCGCCGGCTCCACCATTGCCGCCGCCCGAATTCCCCGGTTGAAAGGATGCTGGATCGCGGCCTGTTGCCGCCGCCAACGGAGCGGTTGCATCCGTCCGGGTTGTAGCGGGAACTGCTACCGAAGGTTGCAGTATCGTGACCTTGTCAACCTCGAAGCCGAGCCCTCGCAGCGACTTGACGATGGCCTCGCTGTCGGCGGACAGCCGACGATAGGCATCGTGTGTTTCAGGCTTCAGCTCAATCGAAAGTTGTTCCCCGGAGAGGCGAAGATTGGCCGTCACCATGCCGAGTTCGGCAGGGTGAAGTTCGATCTTCAACACATGTGTCGGAACGGCAACAGAGCTGGCCAGATGGGTGGTCGTGGGTGAGGCTGAAAGCGCCTTTTGCGGCCCGGCGTCGGCGGCTATGGCGTTGATCACATTGAGGGCCGCCTGGCTGATGGGACCCTGCGGCGGCGCGGGGAAGCTCCGTTCCGACACCACGTCGATGCGCGCGGCGGACAGGGACTGTTTTCCCGCTTCGGGACGCATCGAGGACCGCACATCCTCGATGCTGCTCATCGCATTCGTGGTGGGCTTCGACGGCACGCCGGGCACATCGACAGCCGGCGCGTCCGACAGCTTCTGAGCCGCCGCTGTGACGTCGCGTTTTGGCGCGCTGGAGGCAGCGCTCGGCGACTGACCGTCAAGCGCCGTCAAAGGTCCGTCGACGATCGACGCCTGCTCCGGCTTCGACATGGTTTCGAGTGCTTCGCGTCCGCCCGACGATTTTGAGCGGTAGGTCTTTGGCAGTGCAGCCTGTCCGCCGAGCGCCGGGTCCGACGGATTCTCGCCGGTGGCCGCATTGCCCCCCGCTGCCTTGGCCGCTGTCGAGAAATGCCGCAGGTCATGAAACGCGATCAGCAGCGGCAGGTCGTCCTGAAGCGGCGCGGTATCCGACGCCGTCTGTTCGGCGTCGGCCTTGTGCGCCTTTGCTTCCAAATCGTCCTTGCCGGTTTTCACGCTTGCGCCTTTGGCCGAGGTGGTCCTTCCGGGCTCGGCCGATGCCGGTTCGACCTTGGCGCCATGCCCGGCGAGGCCGGCAGCGAGCTTGCTCCAGCGCCGGTCGCGCGATCCCGCCTCTGTCGACGCCTGCCGTTCCGGGCGGGCATCGTCGCGCAGCATTTTGCCGAAGCCGGCGTCATCGTTTCTGCCGTTCGCGGCAGGCTGCTCCGACGTCGCGCGCGTGGAGGCAAATCCTGGCAAGGCCGAGCCGAGGCTGGTGGTCATTTAGGGGCGGCTCCAAGCATCTGGTCGATCAGGTCGAGCTGTCGACGTGTTCTGGTCATGGCGGCGTCGGTCGGATCGGCGGGCTCTGGACCGGCGGCGGGCGAAGGTGCCGACGCCGGCACGACGGTCGCAGGCTCGGCGGA
>NZ_RZRW01000753.1:0-1316 GCF_003998745.1 Mesorhizobium sp. M7A.F.Ca.US.014.04.1.1
CTACCCGATATCGAACAGTCGGAGGGTGACGCTTACCGCGAAGTTGCGGAGCTGGCCTGGATTGCCGATGACGAAAACCAAACCGTCGAGCGTCACCGTGAACTTATCGCCAAGGGCACATGCTGGGTAGCGGTGGAGCAGGATGGCCGGACGGTCGCATTCCTGAGCGCGGAGATCCAGGACGACACATTGCACATCTGGGAACTAGCTGCGCGCCTTGACCGACAACGCTCAGGTATCGGACGCGCCTTGCTCGAAAAAGCAATCACAGATGCGAGGGAGCGCCGCCTTGTCGCGATCACCCTGACAACGTTTCGGGATGTGATCTGGAACGCGCCTTTCTATCCGAAGCTGGGCTTTCAGGTGCTGGGCGAGACGCATGCGGGAGACCGGCTTCGTCAAATACTGCGTCGGGAGATCGAACACGGGATGCCGGCAAGCAGGCGCTGCGCCATGCGCCTCATTCTCGGCTAGACGGAAATTGGCTAAAGTGATGGACAAAACCCTTGCTCTGGCAATGCCCGAATTTCGACCGGCTCTGATCGGCTGAGCTGGAAGGTTGATATCGCAGGCTAAAGAGCGTTGAAAAGCTGGCTCGGGCGGACCAATTTACATTGCGAAGAAGATTTTTCGCTATCCGGGAATAAAACGCCGCCCGCCCTGGTCTTCCATGCATACGCTGCTGATTGACCTTGAAGGAACGTCCCCCTGCAACCCCACACACTGACGACCGCGACGGCAATGGTCGACGCATTCCCAGGTGAAGGCGACGCGTTGGCCGCTTGCGGCTCCCAGCCTGTCTGCCTTAAACGTCCTGCCCAGTCGGGATCGAGAGCGCTCAGACGCCGCGGATGCGAGAACGCATCGGGGTGGATGAATCGTTGCGGTCCAGTGTGTGATTGACATCGATGAAACAGTTGCCTTCACATTCACCGCAGCTGGCGACCCTAAATACTTCCGCTGGGTTCGCTTGCAAGACAGAACCATCTTCGCTTCCTGGGCACTCAAGGCGAGGCGCATATCACGGTACACCAATGCTAAGCAGCAATGCGCAGGCCGACCGCTTCAGCGAAGTGGTAATGCCTCATCTCGCCGACGCGCTTTCGCTGGCCCGTTGGCTAACCGGCAATGCCACCGACGCCGAGGATGTCGTGCAGGACGCGTGCATGAAGGCACATGCCAGCATCGCCAGTTATGCCGGCGGCAATGCACGCGCCTGGCTGCTCACCATCGTGCGCAATGCGTGCTACACATGGCTGGCGCGGAACCGCCCGCGCAGCATCGTCTCGGTGGGCGATCTCGCCGATCTCGACCAG
>NZ_RZRW01000753.1:1326-2340 GCF_003998745.1 Mesorhizobium sp. M7A.F.Ca.US.014.04.1.1
ATCTCGACGAGGTGAGCTCCGCTCACGCAGCCGATCCACCCGACAGCGAGAGCCCGGAGGCGACCCTGATCGCCAAGGCAGATACCGTAGCACTCGAAGCCGCGATCGCCGCCCTGCCGCAGCCGTTTCGCGAAACCCTCGTGCTGCGCGACATCAATGGCCTCGCCTACCGCGATATCGCGGCCATGCTAGGCGTGCCGATGGGTACGGTGATGTCACGGCTGGCGCGGGCGCGTGGCCTGCTGATCTCTGGCCTTGGGAGGGCGCAATGAGCGCGCACAACGACGGATTGCCCGAGGATGCCGCAGGCATGAACCTGATGCTGCACGCGCTGGTCGATGGCGAGCTTGACGCCGCCGCGGCCATAGCCGTTGAGCGGCGCATAGCCGCCGACCCCAAGCTGGCGGCCGAACATGCCCGCGTCATGGCCTTGCAAGGGGCTGTGGCCGGACTTCCGAAGCCGCAAGTCAGCGACGCCTTCAGCGCGCGCATCGCAGCCATGGCTGCTGCCGGCAATGTCGAGGTACTGCGCCCCAAATCGCCGACGGCACCAGCGAAGGCAAATCGAACGGGGTGGTCGGCGCGCAACTTCGGCTCATTCGATTGGCGCGCCATGGCGGCGTCTATCATGCTCAGCGCGGTGCTGGCCAGCGGTGCAACGCAATGGGCGATCCAGCCTGGCGTAGCCGATGGCTTTGCCGCAGGGGTAGCCAGCGGCCACCAGCGCAGCCTGTTGGCGATGAGCCCGGTGGATATCGTCTCGTCGGACCGACACACGGTGAAGCCCTGGCTCGACGCAAGGCTCGGTCTTTCGCCGCCGGCGCCGGACATGGCCAAGGACGGATTTGCACTCATCGGTGGCAGGGTCGAGGTCATCGGCGGCCGGGCGGTGCCGGCACTGGTCTATCGCCACCGCGAGCATCTGATCACCCTTGTCGCCGAGCCTCAAAAAGCCGGAGCTGTGACCGACCCTGTCGATCTCTCTGAGGGCGGTTTTTCGCTGGTGCAGTGGAG
>NZ_RZRW01000754.1:0-2337 GCF_003998745.1 Mesorhizobium sp. M7A.F.Ca.US.014.04.1.1
GGACATCCTGGCCGGAGCGGATGCCGCCATCCATATGCACTTCGATCGTGTCGCCGACCGCGTCGGCAATCTCTTCCAGCACGCCGATCGACGACGACGCACCATCGAGCTGGCGCCCGCCATGGTTGGAAACGATGATCGCGTCGGCGCCGGTCTTGGCCGCCATCAGCGCGTCCTCCTTGTCGAGAATGCCCTTGAGGATCAGCTTGCCGCCCCAGCGCTCCTTGATCCAGGCGACGTCCTTCCACGACAGATGCAGGTCGAACTGCTCCGTCGTCCACGATGCCAGCGAGGCCATGTTGCCGACGCCCTTGGCGTGGCCGACAATGTTGCGGAAGGTCCGCCGCTTGGTGCCGGCCATGGCGGCGCACCAGCGCGGGCGGATGGCCATGTCGACGATGTTGGTCAGCGTCAGCTTGGGTGGCGCCGAAAGCCCGTTGCGGATGTCCTTGTGACGCTGACCGAGAATCTGCAGGTCGAGCGTCAGCACGAGCGCCGAGCATTTCGCCGCCTTTGCCCTGTCGATCAGGTTGAGCACGAAATCCTTGTCACGCAGCACATAGAGCTGAAACCAGAACGGCTTCGTGGTAACCGAGGCGACATCCTCGATCGAGCAGATGCTCATCGTCGACAAGGTAAACGGCACGCCGAATTCCTCCGCCGCCTGCGCCGCCAGCATCTCGCCATTGGCGTGCTGCATGCCGGTCATGCCGGTTGGCGCCAATGCCACCGGCATAGACACTTTTTCGCCGATCATCGTCGATGCCAGCGAACGGTTGTCCATGTCGACGAGGACGCGCTGGCGGAACTTGATCTTCTGGAAATCCTCCTCGTTGGCCCGATACGTGCTTTCGGTCCACGAACCGGAATCGGCATAGTCGAAGAACATCTTCGGCACACGCCGGCGTGCGAGGTCCTTGAGGTCGGCGATGGTCAGGATCTGGCTCATGGGCTTCCCGTTTCGATAGCTAGGAGCGTTTGCGTGCTGGTTCTGTATCGGTGGCGTCAACGCGCTGTTTCAACCTCAGCCGCGAGACGCGCTGCCAGTCGCCGCTGCGCTCGGCCTCCGCCATCGACCGTTCGACATAGGTGATGTGGTCCATCGCCGCCTGGCGGGCGGTGGCCGGGTCGCCGGCCTTCACCGCCGCATGGATCGCCCGGTGCTGCGCGAGCAGGGCGTCGCGCGCGCCGGGTACGGTGAACACCAGCAGCCGGTTCTGGAACACGCCCTCCGACAGCAGCCGATAACAGGAGCGCAGCGTGTGCAAAAGGATGATGTTGTGTGCGCATTCGCAGATCGCGTGGTGGAACTCGACGTCGATCTCGGCCTCGTCGTCGAAGTCGCCGGTCCGGTGCGCATCGTCCATGCGTGCCATGATCTTGTCGAGCAGCGCCATGTCGTCTGGGGTGGCGCGCCGTGCCGCATATTCAGCCGCAACCCCTTCGATCTCGCGGCGGTATTCCAGATAGTCGGTCACTGCCTTGCGGTGCATCGAGATCAGGTCCGTCACCGGTTTGGTGAAGAGCTGGCCGATGACATCGGCGACATGCGTGCCGCCGCCGGGCCTTGTCGTCAAAAGGCCGCGTCCTTCCAGTGCCTTCAGGGCGTCACGCAGGATCGGCCGCGATACGTCGAACTGGCGTGCAAGCTCGCGCTCGCCCGGCAGCCGGTCGCCGGTGCGCAGCACGCCTTCGAGGATGAGGCTCTCGATCTGCTGCACCACCTCGTCGGCGGTGCGCGAATGCTCGATCCTGGAAAAAATGTCGCTCAACAGAATGCCTGGAAGGTGAACCGGTGCCGCAGAATAGAGCCTGCCTCGCCAACTGGTCAAATTATTTATCCAATTGACAAAAAGCAGGCCGATTTCCCGCCCGATCCCGTGATCTTCGGCTAACTTTGCCGCTTGCGTCGTCAGGCCATTGGTACTAGAGGGACGCGAGTGCAAGCGGGTTCAAGGAAACCCCCGGGGAACAAGCCGTGTCAGACGACCCGTCCGATCTCGAATTCCAGCCGCGCGCCAAGGGCAGCGTCATGGGCTTTCCCGCGCATGAGGGCCGGCCCGGCGCACTCGGCGAGGTTCATGCCCGGCCGCATCCGCTGATCGAAAAGCCACGCGTCCTGATGCAACTCGCCTTCATGACGGAGGGCGGCTCCGGCGTCGACCACGCGGTGCTTTCCGAACTGTCGCGGCGCCTCGGCATCGCCGCGCCCGACCGCCAGGCCCGCCACCATGCCATGAAATGTGGCAAGGGCTCGCTGCGCTGGGAGCGGCACACCGAATTCTCGACCTATTTGTGGGAAGGGCCGCTTTCCGAAAGCGGCAGGACGCAGGAGGA
>NZ_RZRW01000755.1:0-2306 GCF_003998745.1 Mesorhizobium sp. M7A.F.Ca.US.014.04.1.1
ATCTGGACCAGTTCCGAGAACGGCGTTCGCGCAGCCGCACTACTCGGCGGCAGGCGAAAGGCTGCCTGATGCCGACGCATATCACCGTCAATGGCCTCGGCTTAACCCACAAATCGTCCACCGGATTCTCCAAGGCGACAATCCCCGACGTTTGCAAGACTCCGAGCCCGGGCGGCCCCATTCCCTTGCCTTATCCCAACTTCGCAATGAGCAGCACATTGCAGAATGGCACGACAACCGTCTTCGCTAAGGGCGGCGCCATGATTGCTAACAAAGGCTCGCAATACGGGATGAGTACGGGTGACGAACCCGGAACGGTTGGCGGCGTCAAATCCAATACGTTCAAACAGGCAACAGATTGGATACTCTACTCGTTCGACGTCAAGATGGATGGCAAGAACGCCTGCCGCCACACCGACAAGAAATATCACAACAACAAAAATACGGTCGACCTGCAGGGGAATGCAAATCCAGCCCCGCTGCCTACGGTCGTTTTCGATTCGGCAACCTTTCCTAACAAGGTAGCCAACATGAGGAAGCGGATGCCCGCTTCCGGCAAGAAGAAGCTGACGCGCCAGACAAGCCGAAGCGCCATCCGCAAGAACCGGCGAGCCGCGCTCAAAGGCGAGAAAAAGGGCAAGAAAAAGACGTCGCTCGACGAGTTTCCCTTCGCCTCTTCGACCCAGGGTGGAAAACCTCCGGGTAAGCCGAAAGCCGCCGTCGCGGCGATTCCGGTGTCGGAGCAGAACGCCCAAGGCGGCAAACTTTCGTCGTTTTATCAGAACAACAATATTGGCAACGGCGATTCATATTGGGTGGAAGTCATCTAGAGTCAGGCTCCTGCAATGATCGAAGAACTGGACCGGATCGTTCAATTTCTGACGCGTCTCGGACGCGTAACGCCAACTCTGCTCCAGCCCGGGCTGTCCACCATGGACATCCGTGCCTGGGAGGCACGGTTGCCTTTCCCGCTTCCGTTGGAGTTGGAGCAACTATATCGCTGGCGCGACGGAACCAGGGTGAACGAAGGCGAGCAGTTGGACACCGTTTACTTTTTCCCCGGCTTCTACCTGCTGTCGCTCGAAGAAGCTGTCGAAATATTCATGGAACGAAGGGACGCACCGCAGTGGCGCAAAGGGTGGTTTCCGGTGTTTGCTGACGGAGGCGGGGATTTCTACCTCGCCTCATGCGGCCATGAGAAGAAGGAAACCGCAGAGATAATCGGCTTCATTCATGGGGAGCCCCAGCAGCCTGTGGAGTATGAGAGCCTTACGGCAATGATCAAAACGATTGACGCGTGTTACGCTGAAGGCGCTTTTTTTGTCGACGAAGACAACACTCTTGAAATCGATGACGAACTTCATCGCGACATCGCTCACAGGTTTAACCCGGAGATTCCCGAATGGCAAAACTAACGCAGCTTGAGGCGGCACAAAAGAAGGCTCTGGGTGGGGACATCGAAGAAGCGGAACAGGCGTTCGCCGACCTGGTGAAGAAGGGTACGGCCCGGGCCGCAGCGGCTCTCGCGGAGATCTCGGCGTACCGCGGTCAATGGCACGAAGTGCTCGGACATGTCGAGACGTCCGTCGCCGCACTAGACCAATTCGAGACGTTCGACGTCCAGATTGATCAGATCACGCTTTGCTCGCTAGCGGCACGCCAAACCGAAAGCTGGGATCGAGCCGCAAAGACAGCGGAGATCGGCCGCCGCAGTTTGGGAAAGAAGGGCGATCCCGATCTTCTGAAGATACTCGCAAGGCTGGCTGCGTTCGCCGCATCACACGGTTCGGAGG
Source organism: Mesorhizobium sp. M7A.F.Ca.US.014.04.1.1 (assembly GCF_003998745.1). Classification (NCBI taxonomy): domain Bacteria; kingdom Pseudomonadati; phylum Pseudomonadota; class Alphaproteobacteria; order Hyphomicrobiales; family Phyllobacteriaceae; genus Mesorhizobium; species Mesorhizobium sp. M7A.F.Ca.US.014.04.1.1. Next base: position 1,794 of record NZ_RZRW01000755.1, read on the forward strand.
ATTTTCGCTTACCGCAGGGTGTGCAGCTTGGTGGCGCAGTTCGCTTTGCTGAGGCGGTGGCGAAGGTTGAAGGCAGCAAGAAAAAGTTTTCGGATCCGCAGACACGGGCCGATCATATGATCGGACTGGCGCGTGTCTATGAGTATCATGAGGGTGCGGTGCAGATGTTTGAAAAAGACAACACCCTGCCCGGTATTTTCGACAACGTGGTGTTCCTCGCCGCCGCGCTGGCCAAAGCCGGGCGCTCAGACGATGCATGGGCGGTCATAAGGGGCGGAATCAGCGATTGGTGGCCGGTGGAGGAAACCCAGATTGCGCCGGTTGTGCTTCTAACAGACGCGTCATTGGCACCGATCATGACCGCGGTGCGCTGCGCCGAAATTCTCGATACCCCACGGGGATCCTGATCGATCGGCTCGTGGCTCGAGTCGCGGTCTCGGCGCGTTTCTTGATTATTTTTGGAGCACACTGTTTCTCCACATCCTAACGTTTTCTGCCACAGGCACCTTTATC
>NZ_RZRW01000756.1:0-2302 GCF_003998745.1 Mesorhizobium sp. M7A.F.Ca.US.014.04.1.1
CGTCCGCCACTCCCTTCGCCCGAAGGGAGAGCGCGTAACGCGAGATCTGCGAGAACCTCTTTCCTGAGGGCCGAAAACCGGCCTTCAGGAAACGGGTTTTCTCCCGTTCTAGCCGGCCGCCGACAGGCGCCGGGAAAACAGACAGAGGGGTGCCGCCAAGGTGGCCCAGTATGGAAGGCGAGCCGCGGCGAGGCTCGTCCCGAGTTTAGAGCTAAGGAGCGACGATGGCCCAGACCCAGACTTTCAATGGCCGCAGACGCGTACGCAAGTTCTTCGGAAAGATTCCGGAAGTTGCGGAGATGCCGAACCTGATCGAGGTTCAGAAGGCATCCTATGACCAGTTCCTGATGGTGGCGGAGCCCAAGGGTGGGCGTCCGGACGAGGGGCTGCAGGCCGTTTTCAAGTCGGTCTTCCCGATCTCCGATTTTTCCGGCTCCTCCATGCTGGAGTTCGTGAAGTACGAGTTCGAAGGACCGAAATTCGACGTTGACGAATGCCGTCAGCGCGACCTCACCTATGCCGCGCCGCTCAAGGTGACGCTGCGCCTCATCGTGTTCGATATCGACGAGGACACCGGCGCCAAGTCCATCAAGGACATCAAGGAGCAGGACGTCTACATGGGCGACATGCCGCTCATGACCTTGAACGGCACCTTTATCGTCAACGGCACCGAGCGCGTCATCGTTTCGCAGATGCACCGTTCGCCGGGCGTCTTCTTCGACCATGACAAGGGCAAGTCGCACTCGTCGGGCAAGCTTCTGTTTGCCGCGCGCGTCATCCCGTATCGCGGTTCGTGGCTCGACATCGAGTTCGATTCCAAGGACGTCGTGCACGCCCGCATCGATCGCCGCCGCAAGATTCCGGTGACGTCGCTGCTGATGGCGCTCGGCATGGACGGCGAAGAGATCCTGTCGACCTTCTACAACAAGATCACCTACAAGCGTGCCGGCGACCATTGGCGCATTCCGTTCAACGTCGAGCGTTTCCGCGGCCTCAAGGCTGTCGGCGACCTGGTCGATGCCGATACCGGCGAAGTCGTCGTCGAGGCCGGCAAGAAGATCACCGCACGCCAGGCACGGGCGCTTGGCGAAAAGGGTCTGAAGGCGATCAAGGCGACCGACGAGGACCTGCTCGGCAACTATCTGGCCGAGGACATCGTCAACTACGCCACCGGCGAGATCTTCCTCGAGGCCGGTGACGAGATCGACGAGAAGACGCTGAAGGTGCTGCTCGGCACCGGCGAAGAGGAGATCAAGGTTCTCGACATCGACCACGTCAATGTCGGCGCCTATATCCGCAACACGCTCAACGTCGACAAGAACGAGAGCCGCCAGGACGCGCTGTTCGACATCTATCGTGTCATGCGCCCCGGCGAGCCGCCGACGCTTGAAACCGCCGAAGCCATGTTCAACTCGCTGTTCTTCGATAGCGAGCGCTACGATCTGTCGGCCGTCGGCCGCGTCAAGATGAACATGCGCCTCGAGCTGAAGGCCGAGGACACCGTGCGCGTGCTGCGCAAGGACGACATCCTGGCCGTGGTCAGGACGCTGGTCGAACTGCGCGACGGCAAGGGCGAGATCGACGACATCGACAATCTCGGCAACCGCCGCGTGCGTTCGGTCGGCGAGCTGATGGAAAACCAGTACCGCGTCGGCCTGCTGCGCATGGAGCGCGCGATCAAGGAGCGTATGTCCTCGATCGAGATCGACACGGTCATGCCGCAGGATCTGATCAACGCCAAGCCGGCGGCTGCCGCCGTGCGCGAGTTCTTCGGTTCCTCGCAGCTGTCGCAGTTCATGGACCAGACCAACCCGCTGTCGGAGATCACCCACAAGCGCCGCCTCTCGGCGCTTGGACCGGGCGGTCTGACCCGCGAGCGCGCCGGCTTCGAAGTGCGCGACGTGCACCCGACGCATTACGGCCGCATCTGCCCGATCGAGACGCCGGAAGGCCCGAATATCGGTCTGATCAACTCGCTGGCCACCTTCGCACGCGTCAACAAGTACGGCTTCATCGAGAGCCCGTACCGCAAGATCGTCGACGGCAAGCTGACCAATGACGTCGTCTATCTCTCGGCGATGGAAGAGGCCAAGCACCATGTCGCGCAGGCCAACGCCGAGCTCGACAAGAACGGTGGTTTCGTCGACGAATTCGTCATTTGCCGCAGTGCCGGCGAAGTGATGATGGCGCCGCGCGAAAACGTCGATCTGATGGACGTGTCGCCCAAGCAGATGGTGTCGGTGGCCGCGGCCCTGATCCCGTTCCTGGAAAACGACGACGCCAACCGCGCTCTGATGGGCTC
>NZ_RZRW01000757.1:0-2262 GCF_003998745.1 Mesorhizobium sp. M7A.F.Ca.US.014.04.1.1
TGGCGTGGTTAACTTCGGGCTAAAGTACCGCCGCGCCTTCCAGTCCCAGGTTTGGCAGGCTTGCGCCCCGACTGGACCGCGCCTCGCGGGGCGCCCTTATCGGCCATTGCAGGATTGGCAACATCGCAGGCTTAACCGTTGGTTCACCAATCTCGTTCATGTTCCGTTGATCAGTCCGCCTGCGTGGAGCGCCTCAATGGCCCAGCCGAGATCGTCAATCCTGATTGCCGCGCTTCTTGCCGTCTCGAGCTTCGTCGCGCCCGCCATGGCCGGCGCCGGCATCGAGGTCACGATGAACCAGGCCAAGATCGTCAAACTGTCGCGTCCCGCAGACACCATCGTGGTCGGCAACCCGGCAATCGCCGACGCTTCCGTGCAGGACGCTTCGACGATCGTGCTCACCGGCAAAGGTTTCGGCGTCACCAATCTGGTCGTGCTCGATACCGACGGCAGTCCCATCGTCGATGAGCAGGTTACCGTCGTGCGGCAGGCTGCTTCGTCGGTGCGCATCTATCGGCGTGCCGAAATCCAGACGATGTCCTGCACGCCGTATTGCGAAAGCTCCTACAAGAGCGAAGCGGAGAAGTCTTCCGAGGCGGAGATGAGCGTCAGCCGATAGGTGGCGTGACCGGCTGCCGGTGCGGTTATTGGCCGGTTAAGAGGCCTGCGCCGACTTTAACGATCATCCAAACCGGACCTCAATCGGTTTGCGTTAATGGTCCTTCCGAGACCGCATAGAGATCGGCAGGATCGGACATGAGCAAGGGATACGGCCGCGCAGGCGACCACAAAGTGAGATGCCCAAGGTTTTTCGCCCGTTTTCTTCGTGACCGGCGCGGCGCCACGGCAATCGAATTCGCGATCCTTTCAGTCCCCTTCGCGCTGCTTGTCTTCGCCATTCTGGAAAGCTGCATCTCGTTTGCCGCGCAGGAAGTGATGGCCAACATCACCGACGATGTCGCGCGCAAGCTTCGCACCGGCCAGTTGAGGGCGGTTGACGTCGCCGGAACCAACTTGCGGGACATGATCTGCACAAAACTGCAGATCATCGTTTCCCAGGATTGTCCCAATCAACTGCTGGTGGATCTTCGCCAATATACATCGTTCGCGGATGCGGCCACGGCCGGCTTCAAGATCCAGAACGGCGATGTCGTATTGACGAAAGGCACCGCAACCCAGTCGTTTTCAGTGACAGCGGGTGCGGCGGAGTCGAGGAACATGCTGCGGGTCTTTTACAAATGGCCGATCATGACCGACCTGCTGGCCAAATCAATGGGCGGCAACAAGACGCTGCACTTCGCATCGGTGACCTGGCAGAACGAACCGTTCGACAACTGAGCGGAATGCACGAGCAGTATAAGAAAAGGGCAATGGGCATGATGCGTGCGGGGGCACATCTTATGATTACGGGAGTTTGGCGGAAAACAAGTCTGTTCTGGTCCGATCGTCGTGGCATCGCGGCGGTCGAATTCGCGTTGATCATGCCAATTCTGCTGATCATGTATTTCCTCACAATGGAAGCGTCGCAAGCCATCGAGACCAGCAAGAAGGTCAGCCGTATCGGCAGCATGGTGGCCGATCTCGTCACCCAGCAGACAAGCGTCCTCAAGGCAGATGTCGACGCCATCATGCAGATCGGCAGCGTCACCCTTCAGCCCTACAACCGCTCAAATCCGACCATCACCGTCACGGCAATCCAGGTCTCGGCCGATGCGACGAGGGCACTGGTGGTGTGGTCACGCAAATTGGTAGCCGGCGTCGCCAGCCCTGGCGCCGCCGCCACCACCGAGACAACGATCCCGGCGTCGCTCAGAGTCGCCAACACTTTTCTCATCCGCGTTGAAAGTAACCTCGGCTATACGCCGGTCATCGCGTGGAGCGCGAGCAGTCAACAGAAGCTTGGGCTGACCTCGGCTTTCAGCAACATAACCATGGGCGAAACCTATTTTCTGCGCCCCCGCAGAAGCGTGACGATCCCTTGCAGCGACTGTTGAACAGAGGCAGCCAGGCGTGCGCAGGCCGCTCCAGCTACTGCTGCGGCCCACGGTCCGAAACGAAGCGCACGATAGCAGCGGCCATCTCGTAGTCTTTTGGCGCCACGGTGGCGAAGCCGCCGGAATGTTTCGATTCCAGGAGATCGTAGATATCGGGCGTCGTCGACTTGAGGTTGGTGAGGAACACGGCAAGCCGGCGCTTGGCTTCGGGGTCGAGATCGCTGCGGACCGCATGGGGGCCGTATCTCAACAGGCCCGACGTCCATAC
>NZ_RZRW01000758.1:0-2249 GCF_003998745.1 Mesorhizobium sp. M7A.F.Ca.US.014.04.1.1
GGCGGCGGAATAGGGGTCTAACCCGCCGGCTGCAGCGGGTCGCTGCCGATCTTGGACAGCAGGATCACCGCCTGGGTGCGGCTGTCGACGCCGAGCTTCTGCAGGATGGCGGAGACATGCGCCTTGATGGTGGCCTCGGAGACGCCGAGTTCATAGGCGATCTGCTTGTTGAGCAGGCCCTCGGCCAGCATGCCGAGCACCCGGGTCTGCTGCGGCGTCAACGCCTGCAGCCGCTTGATCAGGTCGGATATTTCAGGGTCGCGCTCGATGCCGAGATCGACGCCGACGGGTGCTGCAATATCGCCGGCAAGCACCGATTGCACGGCGCTGCGGATTTCTTCCATGCTGGCCGATTTGGAGATGAAGCCGGAAGCGCCGAGGTCGAGCGCCCGCCTGATGGTCGCCGGATCGTCATGCGCCGACACCACGACCAGCGGCACCGCCGGATGGATGCCACGCAGCGAGATCAGGCCGGAGAGGCCGCTGGCGCCCGGCATCGACAGGTCGAGCAGCACCAGATCGACGTCCTCGTTGGCCACGACCAGCGCCTTGGCGCTCTCGAAATCGCCGGCTTCATGGATGGCGGCGACATTGCCGATGCCGGCGAGCGCTTCGCGCAGCGCACCGCGAAACAGCGGGTGATCGTCGGCGATGACGAAAGAATAGCCTGCCGGCAAATGTCCCTCCCCGAATCCCCGATGATTTTTGGCTTTTCGGGTTCAACTGGACGATTATGAGCGGCTGCGCGCTGTTTTCAAGCGGCAAAGCCAGTGCGCCGCCTCCCGTGGTTGAAACGCTCAGGTCTTCTGCGAATTGGGCTGGGCGCCGTTGTCCTTGTCCATATCCCTGACGATGCCCATGAAGCCGCGCAGGAAGCGCTCCATGTAGCCCATCGTCTTGTTGAAATCCTCTTCGCTCGGCAGTTTCGATTCGAGGCGGGCGGAGAGCGAATTCTCGAGCTTGGTGACGCGCTCGTCCATCGCCTTCATCGAGGTCTGCAAGCGGTCGACCTCGTCCTGGAAAGCGGCGCGTTCGTCGGCCGCCATCTTGCAGACGAGCTGGCCGGAGCGTTCGTCGCAGATCGACATGGCGCCGGTCTGGGTGTCCATGCGGATATAGCCGGTGGCCGACTTTTCCAGCCGGTAGCGGTCGGTTTCTTCCGAATAAGCTGAAGCCGCGACCAGCGAAACGAGCGCGGCGGGGATCAAGATGTGCTGCAGACGCATGTTGTCCTCCATGGCAAAGGCCTCAGATATCGCATGTTTGCGCCGGAAATGGGGAAGACCCTTGGCGTGGCCTTTCCCGAATGGCTGGTTCGGAATCTTTTGAAGCAATTCCCAAGGGAAAGCGCTATGCGCTTTTCCCGGGAAAACCGTTTCACACTTTTCCTGGAACTGCTCTATAGCGCAACCATGTCTCAGATTATCTACAAGATAACCCCGCAGGCGCTTTGGCGCGAGGCCGAAACGCATGGCCGCTTCACCGGCGCGCCGATTGATGTCGCAGACGGCTTCATCCACTTCTCCACGGCGGCGCAGGTCAAGGAAACGGCGGCAAAGCACTTTGCCGGCCAGACCGACCTTCTGCTGGTCGCCATCGACGGCGCCAGCCTGGGTGCTGCGCTGAGATACGAGGTCTCGCGCGGCGGTGCGCTGTTTCCGCATCTTTATGGTCCGCTCGGCCTCAAGGCTGTGCTGTGGGTCCGGCCACTGCCGCTTGGCTCCGATGGTGTGCACCAGTTCCCGGCACTGGAGGGGCAATGAGCGTGCTCGACCGGCTCGGCCAGAAGCTGCTGTTCGCCTTCGATCCGGAAACCGCGCATGGCCTGTCGATCGCGGCCTTGCGATGCGGCGTTCCGGTTGGTGCACCAGCGATCCGCGACCACAGGCTGACGGTCAGCATCTGCGGCCTCGATTTTCCCAATCCGCTCGGCATGGCGGCCGGCTATGACAAGAACGCCGAAGTGCCCGACGCGCTGCTTGGCCTGGGCTTCGGCTTTGCCGAGGTCGGCACGATCACGCCGCTGGCGCAGGCCGGCAATCCGAAGCCGCGCATTTTCCGGCTGACGGCCGACGATGCGGTGATCAACCGATTGGGCTTCAACAATGAAGGCCATGCGGCGGCCGAAAAGCGCCTTGCCGCGCGCAAGGGGCGTGGCGGCATCGTCGGCGTCAACATCGGCGCCAACAAGGACAGCAGCGACCGCATCGGCGACTATGAGCGCGGCGTCGCCCGGTTCGGGCCTGTCC
>NZ_RZRW01000759.1:0-2243 GCF_003998745.1 Mesorhizobium sp. M7A.F.Ca.US.014.04.1.1
CCTACGGCATCGTCACCATCGTCAACCGCTCGGCCGAAGCGATGCTGGCCATATCCGCCAGCGCAGCCCTTGGGCAGAACCTTTCCGCCGTGCTGCCGCATGTCGGCCGCGTCTTCGAAATCGGCCGCAAGTCCGGCAAACCCGTCTATCGCGAGCAGGTGACCTTCTACCGCGCCGGCGCCGAGCGGACCTTCAACGTTCAGATCACCATCGAGGCCGGCGATGACGGCTCGGAGGAAAAGTCCTATGTCGTGACGGTTGACGACATCACCGACCTGGTCCAGGCGCAGCGCTCGTCGGCTTGGGCGGATGTGGCGCGGCGTATCGCCCACGAGATCAAGAACCCGCTGACGCCGATCCAGCTCTCGGCCGAACGCATCAAGCGCCGCTATGGCAAGGTGATTACCGAGGACCGCGAGGTTTTCGACCAGTGCACCGACACCATCATTCGTCAGGTCGAGGATATCGGCCGTATGGTCGACGAATTCTCGGCGTTCGCGCGCATGCCGAAGCCCGAGATGAAGGCCATAGATCTGCGCGAATCGCTGCGCGAGGCCTCGTTCCTGGTCGAGGTCAGCCGCGCCGACATCACCTTCGAGCGGACCTTCGGCAGCGAGCCGCTGAAGGGCACGTTCGACAGCCGGCTGATGGCGCAGGCTTTCGGCAATGTGATCAAGAACGCCGCCGAGGCAATCGACGGATTGGAACAGAAGGATGGTTCGCACGGCATAATCCGGATTCAGGCCGGGCGCCAGAATGGTGTGATTCGAATCGACGTCATCGACAATGGCAAAGGCCTGCCGCGCGAGAATCGCCAACGGCTGCTCGAGCCCTACATGACCACACGCGAGAAGGGCACCGGACTTGGCCTCGCTATCGTCAAGAAGATCGTGGAGGACCATGGTGGCAGGCTGGAACTACACGATGCTCCTGCGGACTTCCACGATGGGCGCGGCGCGATGATCAGCATCATCCTGCCGCCTGCGGCCGCAACGGCTCCGCGCGGCGAAAGCAGGGCGGAAAACGAAAGAGAAACTGAAAAGGTCGGTAATGGCGTCTGATATTCTCATCGTCGATGACGAGGAAGACATCCGTGAACTCGTCGCGGGCATACTGAGCGACGAAGGTCACGAAACCCGCACGGCATTCGATGCCGACAGCGCGCTCGCTGCTATAGCTGATCGCGCGCCGCGGCTGATTTTCCTCGACATCTGGCTGCAGGGCTCGCGTCTCGACGGGCTGGCGCTGCTCGACGAGATCAAGACGATGCATCCGACCTTGCCGGTGGTGATGATTTCCGGCCACGGCAACATCGAAACGGCGGTCTCCGCCATCCGTCGCGGCGCCTATGACTTCATCGAAAAACCGTTCAAGGCCGACAGGCTGATCCTTATTGCCGAACGTGCGCTCGAGACCTCGAAATTGCGGCGCGAGGTTTCCGACCTCAAGCTGCGCAGCGGTGAAACCTTCGATCTGATCGGCATGTCGTCGGCGATGAGCCAGTTGCGTCAGACCATCGAACGCGTCGCGCCGACCAACAGCCGCGTGATGATCATCGGCCCGTCTGGCTCGGGCAAGGAACTGGCCGCGCGCGCCATCCACACGCTGTCGGCGCGCAAGGGCGCGCCTTTCGTGACGCTGAGCGCCGCCAACATCACGCCCGAGCGTATGGAGATCGAACTGTTCGGCACCGAATCGAATGGCGTCGAGCGCAAGGTCGGCGCGCTCGAGGAGGCCCATCGCGGCATCCTCTACATCGACGAGGTGGCCGACATGCCGCGCGAGACGCAGAACAAGATCCTGCGCGTGCTGGTCGAGCAGCAGTTCGAGCGGGTAGGGGGAACCAAGCGGGTCAAGGTCGATGTCCGCATCATCTCTTCCACGTCGCAGAACCTCGAAGCGATGATCGCCGACGGGCGTTTCCGCGAGGATCTTTACCATCGCCTCGCGGTGGTTCCGGTCATCGTGCCGGGATTGGCCGAGCGGCGCGAGGATATTCCCTACCTCGTCGACAATTTCATGAAGCAGATCGCCCGCCAGGCCGGCATCAAGCCGCGCCGCATCGGCGACGACGCGCTGGCCGTGCTGCAGGCGCACAACTGGCCGGGCAACGTTCGCCAGCTGCGCAATAATGTCGAGCGCCTGATGATCCTGGCGCGCGGCGACGACGTCGATGCGCCGATCACCGCTGATCTGTTGCCGGCCGAGATCGGCGATGTCATGCCGCGCACCCCGAATCAATC
>NZ_RZRW01000076.1:0-15311 GCF_003998745.1 Mesorhizobium sp. M7A.F.Ca.US.014.04.1.1
TTGCAATAGAGATCGGCGCCGTCGCGCTGGAAGAACTCGTGCGGTTTGACCGCCAGGAAAATATAGAGGTCGCCCGAGGGCCCGCCGCGCAGGCCGGCTTCGCCCTCATTGGCAAGGCGGATGCGGGTGCCGTCCTCGATGCCGGCCGGGATGTTGACCGACAGCGAACGCTCCTCGGTGACGCGGCCCTGGCCGGCGCATTTCGGGCACGGATCCTTGATCGTCTGGCCGCGCCCCTGGCATTGCGGGCAGGTCCGCTCGATCGAGAAGAAACCTTGCGTGGCGCGCACCTTGCCGTGGCCGTTGCACATCGAGCAGGTGACGGGCTGGGTGCCGGGCTTGGCGCCGCTGCCCGAACATTCAGAGCACGAGATCGACGCCGGCACCCGGATCTGTGCGGTCTTGCCGGCAAAAGCCTCTTCCAGGGTGATTTCCATGTTGTAGCGCAGGTCGGCGCCGCGCTCGCGGCCGCCCGACGAGCGGCGCTGGCGCCCGCCCATCATGTCGCCGAAAATGTCCTCGAAAATGTCGGCGAAGCCGCCGGCGCCAAAGCCCTGGGCCCCGCCATTCATGCCGCCCTGTTCGAAGGCGGCGTGGCCGAAGCGGTCATAGGCCGCGCGCTTCTGCGGGTCTTTCAGCGTCTCGTAGGCTTCGTTGATTTCCTTGAACTTGTGCTCGCAGGAATGGTCGCCGGGGTTGCGATCGGGATGGAACTGCATGGCGAGCTTGCGGAAAGCGCTCTTGAGCTCCTTCTCATCGGCGCCTTTTTGCACGCCCAGCGTCTCGTAGAAATCAGCTTTCATTTTTTCCCGCTGTCCGGATGCTCAACGTCTTGAAGCATTGTTGCGTCTCTTGCCGGCACTGACGCTTCGATTTAGGTGCGATGGAAGGGGGATGCCAGTGTCGACGCGGCTTTGCCTGCATTTTTTCAGCAAGGCCCGCTGTTTTTCTGCAAGGGGTTGCAAAAAAGCCCGGCCTTCGCCGGGCTTTTCGCTTTATCTTGCCGTCAAACGGTTCAGGCCGACTTCTTCTTGTCGTCGTCCTCGTCGATTTCCTCGAAATCGGCGTCGACAACGTCACTGTCCTTGGCGGCGTCCGCCTTGGCGTCGGCTTCCGCCGCTTCCTTCTGCGAAGCCTCGTACATGGCCTGGCCAAGCTTCATAGAAGCCTCGGCCAGCGCCTGGCTCTTGGCTTCGATGTCGGCCGCGTCGTCGCCTTCGGTCGCGGTCTTCAGCGCCGCGATCGCGTCGGAGATCGCCGTGCGCTCGCCTTCCGAAACCTTGTCGCCATATTCCTTCAGCGACTTCTCCGAGGAATGCAGCAGCGCTTCGGCCTGGTTGCGGGCCTCGACCAGCGCACGCCGCTTCTTGTCGGTCTCGGCATTGGCCTCGGCGTCCTTGACCATCTTCTCGATGTCGGCGTCCGAAAGACCACCCGATGCCTGGATGCGGATCTGGTGCTCCTTGCCGGTGCCCTTGTCCTTGGCCGAAACGTTGACGATGCCGTTGGCGTCGATGTCGAAGGTGACCTCGATCTGCGGTACGCCGCGCGGCGCCGGCGGAATGCCGACCAGGTCGAACTGGCCGAGCGCCTTGTTGTCGGCGGCCATTTCGCGCTCACCCTGGAAGACCCGGATGGTCACTGCCGACTGTGAGTCCTCGGCCGTCGAGAACACCTGGCTCTTCTTGGTCGGGATCGTCGTGTTGCGTTCGATCAGGCGGGTGAACACGCCACCCAGCGTCTCGATGCCGAGCGACAGCGGCGTCACGTCGAGCAACAGCACGTCCTTGACGTCGCCCTGCAGCACGCCGGCCTGGATGGCGGCGCCGAGAGCGACGACCTCATCCGGATTGACGCCCTTGTGCGGCTCCTTGCCGAAGAACTGCTTCACGATTTCCTGGATCTTGGGCATGCGGGTCATGCCGCCGACCAGAACGACTTCGTCGATCTCGCCCGCCTTCAGGCCGGCATCCTTCAACGCCGCCTTGCAAGGGGCAATCGTGCGCTGGACGAGGTCGTCGACCAGCTGCTCGAACTTGGCGCGCGTCAGCTTCAGCGTCAGGTGCTTCGGCCCGGTCGCGTCGGCGGTGATGAAGGGCAGGTTGATTTCGGTCTGGGTGGTCGACGACAGCTCGATCTTGGCCTTTTCAGCCGCCTCCTTGAGGCGCTGCAGGGCAAGCTTATCGTTCTTCAGGTCGATGCCCTGTTCCTTCTTGAACTCGGCCGCCAGGTATTCGACCAGGCGCATGTCGAAATCCTCGCCGCCGAGGAAGGTGTCGCCATTGGTCGACTTGACCTCGAACACGCCATCGCCGATTTCGAGCACCGAAATGTCGAACGTGCCGCCGCCAAGGTCATAGACGGCAATGGTCTTGCCTTCCTTCTTGTCGAGGCCATAGGCAAGCGCTGCCGCGGTCGGCTCGTTGATGATGCGCAGCACTTCAAGGCCGGCGATCTTGCCGGCATCCTTGGTCGCCTGGCGCTGGGCGTCGTTGAAATAGGCCGGAACGGTGATGACCGCCTTCTCGACCTTTTCGCCGAGATAGGCTTCCGCCGTCTCCTTCATCTTCTGCAGGATCATGGCCGAAATCTGCGAGGGCGACTGCTTCCTGCCGCCGGCTTCGACCCAGGCATCGCCATTGTCGCCCTTGACGATCTTGTAGGGGACAAGCTTCTTGTCCTTCTCCGTCACCGGATCGTCATAGCGGCGGCCGATCAGGCGCTTGACCGCGAAGATGGTGTTTTCAGGATTGGTGACCGCCTGGCGCTTGGCCGGCTGGCCGACCAGACGTTCGTCGTCGCCCGAGATGGCGACGATGGAAGGCGTCGTGCGCGCGCCTTCCGCATTCTCGATTACCTTGGGCTCCTTGCCATCCATGATGGCGATGCAGGAGTTGGTGGTGCCGAGATCGATACCGATTACTTTTGCCATTTCTCTAGTCTCTCCGCTAAGCAGGCTCTCAGGACCCGTACAGGCGTTCCGACGAAAGCCCCTGTTCACAAGAAATCCCGTTCCGGCAACCGGCATTCCGGCGCCGAACGGCTTGGCGCGTATATAAGAACAGGCGGCATCGCGCGCAAGCATTCTGCGCAGGCCTTCCATGAACCTTTCCATCTCCGCCCGCGACTGATCTCTAGGTGCCGCATGGTGCGGCCCGGAAAGGAAGCCCCCATGACCAATAACCCAGAGGCTCTGCGGTCTCCGGGAACAACAGGAGCTCGGCGCGACCACCGCCTTCGGGACGGGGTCGATGCGCTGGGCTTTCCGCTGATTCCGTTGACCCTGCGTAAGACCAGGCGTATCGTCGTCTTGAGGAAAGCAGACAATTCGATCAGGGAAGAACGAGCCGGACCGCCGCGCCTTGCCCTGATTTGCGCGGCCAGCCCCGACGTTCTCCCGTCGACTACGGGGGGTAGTGTCATGTCTCGCATCCGCGGCTCGTTCGTGTCGTCTCTTGATGGCGGCTTGCGCCGTGCTGTGCATCCAGGCGGGTTGCTGGCGCTGGCACTCGGCCTGTGGCTGGGCGCCGCGCAGGCGCAGGAAACCCGGATCATCTATCCCGGCTCGATGGCGGTGACCGGATTCTCCGGCACCATCATTCCCAATTTCGACCCCCCTGATTCCGAAAAAGAGGGCCTGCCGCCCGGCGTCGATCCGGTCGACGAAACCTTCATCGACCCCACGCGCGCCACCTTGCGCGTGTTCGACGTTTCGCATCTGGGCGGCCCAGCCTCCGGCCAGCTGGTCAACACGCCGCCGCCCTTCGAGGTGACGGCGGAGCAGATCGGCCAGGTGTTCGGCGTCACCTATGATGACGGCGTGCGCGACGGCGTTCCATCGGGCATTCCCAATCTCTATGCCGGCGCCACCTCGCTGCACGGCATCCGTATCGTCACCCCGGATGCCGACGATGACGGCCGCCCCGAGAGGCAGCGCCGCGGCGCTGCCGGCGCCACCTTCATGGATGGCCAGTTCGGCACCGAAAACGGTGGCGGGCCGGGCACCGTCTGGAAGATCGACGGCATCACCGGCCAGGTCTCCAAATTCGCCGACATCGACACCAACAGCGGTCCCGGCATCGGCAATCTCACTTTCGACGCCACTCACCGCGAGTTCTTTGCGTCCGATCTCGACACCGGCCTGATCCATCGCATCGACGCCGAAGGCAGACTGATCGACAGCTTCGATCACGGCGTTGCCGGCCGGCCCACGCATGGGCTCGCTCCCGTCGCCGACGATGGTTCGGTGATGGACATACAAGGTGCCGCCTTCGATAGCGAAGACCCCGACAGCTGGGGCTACACGCAGGACGAGCGCCGCGTCTGGGGTGTCTCCTACCATGGCGGCCGGCTCTACTATTCGGTCGGCGAAAAGTCGGAAATCTGGTCGGTGGGCATCGCCCGCGACGGCAGTTTTGCCGGTGACCCGCGCTGGGAACTGACGGTCAGGGCCGACAAGGACTACGCCGTCACCGACATCGCCTTCGACAACAGCGGCTTCATGTACCTGGCCCAGCGCGGTCCGGTCGAAAACCGTTACGATTACGGCCAGTTCGCCGATTCCGGTAAAGGCGAGGTCATCCGCTACTTCCGGGAGAACCCGGACGATCCGGAAACGGAATCGGTCTGGGTCGAAGTGCCGCAGGAATATGCGGTCGGCTTCCCCCAAGGCAACCGGCAGTCGGCCGGCGGTCTTGATCTGCAATATGGCTATGATGCCGACGGCAATCTCGACAGCTCCGTCTGCACGCAGACGCTGGTCAACACGGGCGACAAGCTGCGCGACAATCCTTCACTCGCCGAACAGCTCGCAGCCGGCGGGCCGCTGGCCGTACACGGTGTGCAGATCACGCCGAAAGAGCTGGTCAAGCCGGCCAATGTGCCGCCCTTCGGCTCATGGTTCGTCGACTTCGACGGTTATTTCGAAGACCCGGAGGTCGAGGGCCATGTCGGCGATGTTGCCGTCTGGCACCCTTGCGAGGGCCGCGCCGGCTATTACGAGGAAATCCCGGGCGGCTACCTGCCCCCCTTCTACCCGCCGGATTTCCCACCACCCGGCAACCTGCCTCCATGTCTCGACGTCGACGACGTCCAGTATTACTGCACGCCTTCCGGCCTCGAGGCCGATCTCTATCTCCATGACCATGCCGGCTTCGGCGGCGATTCGATCAAGGTCCAGTCCAGGACGCCAGGCGTCGGGGTGACATCATCCCAGTCGCATGCGCCCGGCAAGCCCTACACGATCGACATCACCGGCCACTATCCGGGCGACACAGTCGATGTCGGGCTCTGCTTCTACAGGAAGTCCGACAAGGACAAGGGTGGCTATTACCCTTGCTGCAAGATGACTTTGCCGCTCAGAACCCCAGCCGCCAGCTGCGAACGTTGAGGAGGGGAAGATGAAAAATCTCGCACTCTCCCCGCTCGCAACGAACGCCCAAACAACCGTCATGGAGACGATCATGAAACCCCTGTCATACGCCAGGCGCGGCGCGCGCTGGCTGATGGCGGCCGGTATCGCGGTCGCCACGTTCACCCCGGTGCAAGGCTTTGCAGAAGACGCTGCCTCGATCACCCCGGAGCTGAAGCTCGATCTCGACAGTTCGCGCGTCGTCACTCCGAGGCCTGACCAGGTGGTGCCTTTCTTCACCAAGACAGGCGTTCAAAGAGGCTGCGATTACGTCGTCTACTCGCTGAGCTTCGGCTTGCGCGGCGATCCGCAGGGCCTTGCCGACCCGAGCCTCGAGGCCAGGCTGAAGAAGGTCAGGATCGACTTCAAGGACCAGCTTCCGCACGGCCTTGCGATCATCAACGTCAACGTGTCCGGCGACGGCACGGATTCGTCCGGCGGACCACTGCCGGGTGCAACGATCAGCACTTCGGCAAATCCGAACGATACTGCCACGGTTTCCGATTTCCGCATCTCCACGTCCGATGTCGACGGCGTCGGCGCTGCCAACGAGCGTGTGATCAACTTCGCGATCACGGCCAAGATCGATCGTGCGGCATTTCCCGCGCCGACGATCGTCGACAACCAGGGCATGATCAAGGTGACGGCCGGACCGGGCACCGGGACCATCATCCCATCGCAGGATCCGAGCAAGCCCGACGACGGTGACTTCAAGACCGGCGTGAAGACCTCGATCAAGATCGACGTCACCAAGTGCAATCCGCCACCGCCACCTCCCGGCAAGGAATGCTTCAAGGTGGAACGCGGTACGGTCGACTGCGTGCCCGGCGGCGGCGCCTTCATCTATCACATGCCGGTCGGCCCGGAGATGGGCGGCAAGTGGGTGCAGGTGTCGACGAGCACGCCCGGCATCAACATCATCCCCGATACCCAATTGGTGCCG
The DNA here is from genome assembly GCF_003998745.1 of Mesorhizobium sp. M7A.F.Ca.US.014.04.1.1. NCBI lineage: Bacteria > Pseudomonadati > Pseudomonadota > Alphaproteobacteria > Hyphomicrobiales > Phyllobacteriaceae > Mesorhizobium > Mesorhizobium sp. M7A.F.Ca.US.014.04.1.1. Next base: position 6,354 of record NZ_RZRW01000076.1, read on the forward strand.
GCGGGCGGCGGTGTGCTCAACTGGAAGATCGTCGGTGCCTCGCCCGGCGACGTCATCCACCTCATCGTCACCGGCATCGAAACCTATGCCGGTCCGAAGGAAGGCTGGGGCCTGTGCTGCACGCAGACGATCGACATCGTCATCCCGCGTGACCAGAGGTGCCCGCCCAGGGACAAGGAGCCGGACCTCAAGGTCGAGAAACGCGCCGACGTGACGCGTTGCACGATGGGCGGCGGCTGCGACTTCACCATCAGGGTCACCAATGTCGGCACCGGAGCCTACCACGGCAAGATCGTGCTCGACGAGGTGACGCTGCCGGCCGGCTCGACGCTCGATTCAGGGCCAAATCCACCTTGGGTCTGCGTACCCGGAACCACCCCGATGACCTGCACCTATCCGGTGACCACGCTCAATCCGGGGGCCTCCGTCGACCTCAAGCTCGGCTTCAAGCCGGCCGGAGGCTGGCAAGGCGGTGCTTTACGCAACTGCGCCACCTACAATTATGGCGCCAGCGGCAAGCCGCTGTTCGGCAGCCAGTCGAACGATCGCGGCTGTGCCTCGATCCCGATCTGCCGGCGCGGCGACCGTGACCGCGACTGCCGGCCGCCGGTGGAGAAGAAGGTCGACCTGATCCTGAAGAAGCGTGCCCGCGTCCCGGTCTGCTCGGCCGACGGCATCTGCACCTTCGTGATCGACATCATCAACAACGGCAGCGCCACCTACAATGGACCGCTGACGGTCATCGACAATTATCCCGGCGGCGCGCCGTCGTCCTCGACCTTCGGCCCGAACCCGCCCTGGACATGCGGACCGAACGGCCCCGGCCAGTTCCGTTGCGACAATGCCGGCATCTCGCTGCCTGCGGGCGCCTCGACGCCGATCTTCGTGAAGGCGGTCATGCCGGCCGGCTACCAGTCGGACACTGTCGAGAATTGCGCTGAGGTGAAGCCCATCCCCGGGGAAAACGACCTCACCAACAACAAGGCCTGCGCCAAGGAACGCTTCCGTCATCCCAATGGCGGCAAGCCGACCCTGCGCATCACCAAGGTGTGCAACGGCTCGCTCGCCGGTGCCGCGGTCGTCTCTTGCCGCATCACCGTCACCAGCCTTGGCACCGCTGCCCCCACCGGTCCGGTGCGGGTCAACGATGCCGCCACGCTGGTGGCCGGCGGCGCGCCCGTCCAGATCCAGACCGTCACCCCCGACGGCGCGGAATGGGCGTGCGGACCGGTTCCGGCCAATGCGCTGTCGTGCCAGATTCCCGGTGCCGTCATGACACCTGGAACCAGCCGCCACTTCGACGTGACGGTCTCGGCGAATGGCGCGTTCGAAAACTGCGCGCGCGGCTCCTATGGGCCTGCGCCGGGCGACGACGTCGTCTATCCCTTTGGCCAGGCCTGCGCCAAGGGCGGCGGTTCTTCGACCATCCGTGTCGAAAAGACCGGCGACCGCGAATGCAGGCTCGGCCAACCCTGCTCGTTCGAGATCACCATCATCAATGACGGAGCGACCGCCTTCTCCGGGCCGGTCCGCATCGGCGATGCGATCGGCGTGGAGGGGCTCGGCAGGCTGGAAGGCGTTGAGATCACCTCGATCGATCCGCCCTTCGGCTGCTCGCCGGAACCGGCAACCTTGCCTGCGTCCTGCATTGCCAACCTGACGCTCGGCGCCGGCGAAAGCCGGGTACACCATGTCACCGTGGTCATTCCCGACGACGGCCGCCTGGCCAATCTGCAGGGCAATGTCAGCGGCCAGAATTGCGTCGGCGTGCTGTCTCCCGACACACGGGTGCAGGGCGGTGGCGACGTGCTTGGCGGCGATCAGACCAATGTGCAGGGCGATCGCGGCAAGGCCTATGCCTGCCATCCCTTCACCATTAGCCAGGAGACGAGGAAGGAATGCTCGCAAGGCTTCGTCATGAACGATGCCGGCCGCTGCGTTTGCCCCGAAGGCACCACCTACCGCAACGGCCAGTGCTCGCCGGGCGGTGGTATCGTGCCGAAGCCGGAACAGCCGAAACGCTGTGTGCTGCTCGAGGGCCAGATCCGCACCGAGGACGGACGCTGCGTCTGCCCACGCGGAACCGGGCTCGAGAACGGCAGGTGCGTCAGGACCGACAAGCCCGAGCAGTGCACTATCCGTGGCCAGGTCCACAATGCGGATGGCGATTGTGTTTGCCCCAGGGGAACCGAGATCAGGGGCAATGCCTGCCGCCCGATCCAGCCAAAGCCGGAGCAGTGCACGATCCGTGGCCAGGTCCACGATGCCGATGGAGACTGTGTCTGCCCGCGAGGGACCGAGGTGCGCAATGGCGCCTGCCGTCCGATCCGGCCGAAGCCTGAGCAGTGCATCATCCGTGGCCAGGTCCACGACGCGGACGGAGACTGCGTCTGCCCGCAAGGCAACGAGGTCAGAAACGGCGCCTGCCGCCCGATCCGGCCAAGGCCTGACCAGTGCACCATCCGTGGCCAGGTCCACGACGCCGACGGCAATTGTGTCTGCCCGAGGGGTACCGAGGTGCGGGGCAATGCCTGCCGGCGCAAGCAGCCGACGCAGGAGCAGTGCGACGTACGCGGCCAGGTCCACAACAAGCGCGGCGAATGTGTCTGCCCGCGCGGCACCGAGGTGATCAACGGCGCATGCCGCAGGCAGGAGGTGGAATGCGCACCGGGCTCGCAGATGATCGATGGCCAGTGCCAGCCGATCATCAGGAGGCGCTGCCCGGAAGGCACGATCGGGCGCTACCCGAACTGCCGGGCGGTCCGCGGACAACCGTCGCTGGAGCTGAACCCCGGCCTGCTGCTGCAGCAGGTGCTGCAGGCGCAGGCCGCAGGTCGAACAGCGGCAGGACCAGGTTCCAGACAGAATCCTGAAGCTCCAGCAGCAATAACCACCTGCTCGACACGAGACCAGAAACCCCGCCGGAGCAATCCGGCGGGTTTTTCTTCGCGGCTGTGGGGACAAGCGGGAATTGGCCGCAGCATGATCGCGGATAACGGCACGCGTCCCAGCCTGCGCATCGACCGCGCCTGCACCCTCGACAAGTCGGCTGCGGCGCATTAGGCAGTCGATAGGGTGGCCAACGAGAAGGACACTCGGAAAGGCCGCATCCATGAGCAGAAAGACCCTGATTGCACCATCGGTGCTGGCATCGGATTTTTCCAAACTCGGCGATGAGGTCGAAGCGGTAGCGGCAGCCGGCGCCGACTGGATACATCTCGATGTTATGGACGGGCATTTCGTGCCCAACATCACCTTTGGCCCGCCAGTGATCAAGGCGATCCGCAACCGCACCAAGGCCTTCTTCGACTGCCATCTGATGATTGCCCCGGCCGACCCCTATCTGGCCGCTTTCGCCGAGGCCGGCTGCGACGGTTTGACCGTCCATGCCGAGGCCGGCCCGCATCTTGACCGCTCGCTGCAGACCATCAGGAATCTTGGCAAGAAGGCCGGTGTGTCGCTCAATCCGGCGACGCCGGAAAGCGTGGTCGAATACGTGCTCGACCGGCTCGACCTGATCCTGATCATGACCGTCAATCCGGGCTTCGGCGGCCAGGCCTTCATCCCAGCGATCGTCGACAAGGTGAAGCGGGTCAAGGCCCTCATCGGAGGCCGGCCAATCCGAATCGAGATCGACGGCGGTGTTTCAGCCGAAACCGCGCCGCTGGTCACCGCTGCCGGCGCCGACGTGCTGGTGGCGGGCGCCGCCATCTTCAAAGGCGGCAGCGTCGAGGCTTATCGGCAGAACATCCAGGCGATCAGGACGGCAGCCGATAAGGCAGCCGATTGACCAGCAGTGTTCCCGCGTCAGCCCTGCATGCCGGCTAAGGTTCTGGTGCCGGGCGGGTTTGTGAAGCTTTTGGGGCAACGGCATCGGATGTGAGCGATTGCCTGATTCGGTTTTCAGCTCCGTCGTCTATGCCCAAAGCAGACAGTTGATCTCGCACGAATACAAAAGAACAAAAAGAACAGGTTCTCCTGCGTGCATACAAAACATGTTAAGTGCCCGCAGGTTGTGAAAAAGCGCGGAATTACAGCATTGAACTCCGAAATGCCGCATATTCCTTTGTGCTAAAGTACAATAACGTGATCTTCTGCTTGAGCAGGCGAATCTTCGCCCTGTATGGTACAAGTACGAGAAGGCGAATGCTTTCGGATCGCCCGGGACAAGTCCTGGGGACAAGGAGTCGCTTTGACATACGGAGCTGCCAATCTGAACGACGACGCTGCCGGACCGAAGAGCACGCTTGCCACTACGGTCTATCAGCAATTGCGGGACGATCTTCTCGGCGGTGTCCTTGAAGCCGAGAGCAAGCTGCGGGTCGAGTGGGTGGTCTCCAAATATGGAGCCGGCGCCTCGCCTGTCCGCGAAGCCCTCAATCGCCTCGCCTCGGAAGGGCTTCTCGGCCGGCACGACCAGCGCGGCTTCTTCATCATGCCGGTCAGCGCCTCGGAACTCGAGGAGCTGACGCGCACCCGCTGCTGGCTCGAGGAGCGAGCGCTTCGCGAATCCATCACCCACCGCACCGCCGAATGGGAAGAACAGCTCGTGCTGGCGCTGCATCGCCTGGGACGCGCGTCACGTCTGGCACCGCAGAATCTCTTCTCGCTCAATCCCGATTGGGAGAGGCTGCATCGCATCTTCCACAGGGTGCTGATTTCGGCCTGCCGGTCGCAATGGCTGGTGGGCTTTTGCGACCAGCTCTCCGATCACGCCTATCGCTACCGGCAAATGGCCAATGATGGCGAAGGCGTCCAGCGCGACGATTTCGGCGAGCATCGTCTGATCGCCGAATGTGCCCTCGACGGCAATGCCGACGGTGCCGTCGAGGCCCTGCTCAACCACTACCGGTTGACTGCGGCCATGTGCATGAAGCGCTTCGAGCAGGACGAGGAAACGAAAGAAATCGCCGGCAAACGCGCTCGGCGATAGCAGTCGTTTCCTGGCGGGTCTCTTGTGCTCGTTTCTTGCACGCAACCTGCGTCGGCGCGGCCGGCGTGAACCGCTGTCGGCGGGCTTGACGGCGCGGCCAAGAACCGCGAACTCTCGCCGCCGAGGCATGCCGCGACAGGCGCATGCTCAGCGCCGCAGCACCCCAGGGAAGTCTTCATGAGCAATCATCTGTTCGATGCGTTCCGGTCCCGGATGCCGGCGCCAGCGCGCTTGCTGATGGAAACCGATGATGGCCGCTCGATCACCTATGGCGATATGCTGGCCCGCTCGGCGCAGCTTGCGCATGCGCTCCTGCAACTGGATGTCGAGCCCGGTGACCGCGTTGCCGTGCAGGTCGAGAAGAGCCCGGAAGCGGTCATGCTCTATCTCGCCTGCCTGCGCGCCGGCGCCGTCTTCCTGCCGCTCAACACCGCCTACACGCTGGCTGAGCTGGAGTATTTCTTCGGCGACGCGGAACCACGCCTGGTCGTCTGCGATCCGGCAAGAGCGGCCGACATCGGCGCGCTGGCGGAAAAGACGGGCGCCGTCACCGTCACGCTCGGCCGCGATGGCCGGGGATCGCTGACCGAGCAGGCCTCGCGGCTGCCGACGGATTTTCATGACGTGGCGCGCGGGCCGGATGACCTCGCGGCAATCCTCTACACGTCGGGAACCACCGGTCGTTCGAAAGGCGCCATGCTCAGCCACGAGAACCTTGCTTCGAACGCGCGCGTGCTGGTCGAGCACTGGCGTTTCACCGGAGACGACGTGCTGATCCACGCATTGCCGATCTTCCACACGCACGGCCTGTTCGTCGCCACCAACGTCGTCCTGATGGCCGGCGCCTCGATGCTGTTCGAGCAGAAGTTCGATCCGGCCCGCATCGTCTCGCTGCTGCCGCGTGCCACGGCCTTGATGGGGGTGCCGACCTTCTACGTGCGCCTGCTGCAGGATGAGGGGCTGGACCATGAGGCGGCGAAAAACATCCGTGTGTTCATTTCCGGGTCGGCTCCGCTGCTGGCCGAGACGCACAAGGCCTGGCGCGAGCGCACCGGCCACGCGATCCTCGAACGCTACGGCATGACCGAGACCAACATGAACACCTCGAACCCCTATGAGGGCGAGCGGCGCGCCGGGACCGTCGGTTTGCCCTTGCCCGGCGTCACGCTTCGCATCGCCGATCCAGACAGTGGCGCAGCGCTTGCGCAGGGCGAGGTCGGCATGATCGAGGTGAAGGGCCCAAACGTCTTCGGCGGCTATTGGCGCATGCCGGAGAAGACCAAGGCGGAATTCCGCGCCGGCGGTTTTTTCATCACCGGCGATCTCGGCACGATCGACGCCGACGGTTACGTCCACATCGTCGGCCGCGGCAAGGACCTGATCATATCGGGCGGCTACAATATCTATCCGAAGGAACTCGAAAGCGAGATCGATGCGCTCGACGGGGTTAGCGAAAGCGCCGTCATCGGCGTTGCCCATCCGGATTTCGGCGAAGGCGTCACCGCCATCGTCGTGCGGGCGCCGTCTTCGCGGATCACCGGCGCCGAAATTCTCGGTGCCATCGCCGGACGGGTGGCGAAATACAAGCATCCGAAGCGGGTGATCTTCGTCGATGAACTGCCGCGCAACACCATGGGCAAGGTACAGAAGAACCTGCTGCGCGACACCTACAAGGACATATACGCATCATAGTTGCGCGGTGCCCGGGGCAGCGGCGCCTTACTCCTTGCGCGCCCTTTCGACCCGACTGCCGGAGCCCCACAAGGCGCGCTTCAGCAGGTTGCGCTTGCGCGGCACGAGGTTGATGTCGCTGACAAGCTTGGCGCCGCCCTCCCGCCGTTCGAGGGTGATCTTGCGGCTGTGGAAGGCTTCCAGCTCGGCACGGTGCGCCACGCTGATGATGGTGACATCGGGCAATTCGCGGATCACCGTCGCCATCATGGCGTCCTGGCTCTTCTCGTCGAGCGCCGAGGTTGCTTCATCCAGCACGACGATATCGGGGCGGTGCAGCAGCAGGCGCGCGAAAGCGAGACGCTGCTTTTCGCCGCCCGACAGCGTCTGGTCCCATGGCGCTTCTTCCTTGATCCTTTCGGCAAGATAGGCCAAGCCGACCTTGTCCAGGGCGGCCTTGATCTGTTTGATCGTCCACTTGTCCGCGGCCGCGGGATAGGCGACCGCGCGGCGAAGCGTGCCCGAGGGGATGTAGGGGCGTTGCGGCAGCATGAACAGTCGCCTGTCGGCATGAAAATTGACGCTGCCGCCGCCCCATGGCCACAGGCCGGCAACGGCCCGCACCAGCGTCGACTTGCCCGAGCCGGATTCGCCAGCCACCAGCACACGCTCGCCCGGTTCGATCGCAACCTCGGTTTCCTTGACCACGGAGGTGCCGTCGTCGAGCGTGACGGAGAGATCGTCGAGGCTGAGCATCGCACCGTCTTCGGTTTCGCCGTGCTGGATGCGTCCGAGCGCGTCGCTCTGCTCCGCACGCTCGAGCCCGTCGAGCGACATCATCAGCGAGGCGATGCGTCGCGCCGAGGCGTTCCAGTCGGCAAGACGCGGGTAGTTGTCGACCAGCCATCCGAACGCGCCCTGCACGATGGCGAAGGCGGAGGCAGCCTGCATCACCTGTCCGAGCGACATCGAGCCTTCGAGGAATTTCGGCGCGCAAAGCAGGACCGGCACGACCGGCGCAAACAGGCTCGACCCCTGCGACACCAGCGCCGTGCGCATGTGCTGGCCCGTCAGCAGCGCCCATTGCCTGAGCACATGACCGAAATTCCTGTCGATGCCGCTGCGCTCCTCCTCCTCGCCGCCGAGCAATGCGATGCTCTCGCCGTTTTCGCGTACCCGCGTCAGCGTGTAGCGGAATTCGGCTTCCGCCTGGTTCTTCTGCTCGGAGAGGCGGACGAAATGCCGGCCGATGACCACCATCGACGTGGAGGTGATGGCGGCATAGATGACTGCGGTGATGACGAGGAAGCCGGGAATGGTCAGGTTTTCGCCACCGATCGGCAAAGTGAGCGCGCCGCCGATCGTCCACAGCACCACGATGAAGGTCGAGGCCGACAGGAACGCATTGAGGACGCCGGAGATGAAATCGACCGGTGACTCGGTGGCGATCCGCAGATCCTCCGTGAGGCGGGCTTCGGGGTTCGAGTGGTCGCCGGCGACGAGATTCAACTGGTAGTAGCGGCCATTGGCAAGCCAGCGTGCGATGACGGCGGTGGTCAGCCAGGAACGCCAGCGGCGCTGGATCGTCATGCGCAGATAGACCTGCGCGACCACAAGGCCCGCGCTTCCAGCGACGAGCGGCAGGAATATGGCGCTAAGCACATAAACGGTGTGGACGTTGCGTTGCTCGATGGCGTCGAAGAAGGAGCGGTTCCAGACGTTGATCCCGTATTGAAAGCCGACATTGACGCAGATCAGGATCAACAGCCCGATCGTGAGCGGCCAGGCAAGCCCATCGCCCCGCCTGGCCCAGTAGCCGCGCCCGCTGATCCAGAAACGCCGCAGCAGGTATTTCCGGCGCGCCTGCTCGGCTTCTTCGGGCGTCAGTTGCGGATCCGGCTCGACAGCCTCCGGTGGCGGTCCCGGCTGGCCGTCGACCTCGGGGGCAGCTTCGGCAGTCGGCGGTTTTTTTTCGCGCAGATCCTCTTGGCGCGGCCTGTGGTCACGCGGCGCTTGCTGTCGCGGCTTCAAGGCACCGCGCGGTTTGATGCCGTCGGCCTGTTTCAATTTGGGTTTCGCCTCGGACATACGCTCCGACAACGACCTCAAAATCAAAAGGTTTCACGACGACAGCCGATATCAATGCGCAGTGCCGTAGCCGGCTCCAAAAACCTTTTCGCCGCCGATCCAGACGCCCTTCGGGTCGAGATCGTCCGACAGCGCGACAATATCCGCAGCCGTGCCGTTGGCGAATCGGCCAAGCCGGTGCGACTGGCCGATTGCTTGCGCCGGATAGAGCGAAGCCATGCGCAAGGCCTCGGAAAGCTCGACCCCGATGACGCGGTGGGTGAAAC
>NZ_RZRW01000760.1:0-2240 GCF_003998745.1 Mesorhizobium sp. M7A.F.Ca.US.014.04.1.1
GTTTCATGTTCAACCGCCACATCGAAGATCCGGACGGCAACGTCTGGGAGCTGCTGTGGATGAACCCGTCGGCCATGCAATAGCCCACAGGAATCGAAGCGGGCCAGGATGACAATGGAGAAGCGACCGGCATTCGCCTGTCGCTCCCGTCAGGCGCGCCGGCATCGGCTATTCAGCCGCCTCGGCATAGTGTGCCGGCACGTAGTTGAGGATGGGGCCAAGCCAGCGCTCGGCCTCGACCAACGGCATCGCCTTGCGGCGCGCATAATCCTCGACCTGGTCGCGCTCGATCTTGGCGACGCCGAAATAATAGCTTTCGGGATGCGCCAGATAGATCCCCGAGACGGATGAACCCGGCCACATCGCATAGCTTTCGGTCAGTCTCACGCCGGCATTGCCTTCGCCGTCGAGCAGCCGGAACAAAGTCGCCTTCTCCGTATGGTCGGGCTGAGCCGGATAGCCGGGCGCCGGTCGGATGCCGCGATAGGGTTCGCCGATCAGCTCGTCCGGCGCCAACGATTCGTCTGGCACGTAGCCCCAGAATTCCTTGCGCACCTTCTCATGCATGCGCTCGGCAAAGGCTTCGGCGAAGCGGTCGGCCAGCGCCTTGACCATGATCGAGGAATAGTCGTCGTTGGCGCGTTCGAAGCGTTCGGCGATCGCCACCTCCTCGATGCCGGCGGTGACGATGAAGCCGCCGATGTAATCGGCCTTGCCGCACTCCGCCGGCGCGACGAAATCCGACAGGGCAACATTGGCCTTGCCGTCGCGCTTGGTCAGTTGCTGGCGCAAGGTGAAGAACGTCGCCAGTTCCTGCGACCGCTTCTCGTCCGTAAACAGCCTGATGTCGTCGCCGACGGTGTTGGCCGGCCAGAAGCCGATGACGCCGCGCGGCGCGAACCATTTCTCGGCGATGATCTTGTTCAGCATCGCCTGCGCATCCTCGAACAGCTGGCGTGCGGCGGCACCTTGCGCCTCGTCTTCGAGTATTTTGGGATAGCGGCCCTTCAGCTCCCAGGTCTGGAAGAACGGCGTCCAATCGATGTAGCGCGCGAGCTCGGTCAGGTCCCAGTTCTCGAACACCTTCACGCCTGTGAAGGACGGCTTCGGCGGCTCATATTCGGACCAGTCTATCCGATGCGCATTGGCCCTCGCCTTGGCCAGCGGCAAACGCTGCTTGTCGGCTTCCGAGCGGGCATGCGCATCGGCGACCTTCTTGTATTCGGCGCGCACCGTATCGACAAAGCCGCGCTTGCTCTCGTTGGACAGCAAGGATGAGACCACGCCGACCGCGCGGCTGGCGTCGGTGACATAGACCGTCTGCCCCTTGCTGTAGCGCGGGTGGATCTTCACCGCCGTGTGCACGCGGCTGGTCGTCGCGCCGCCGATCAGCAGCGGAATGTCGAAGCCTTCACGCTCCATCTCGGCGGCCATGTGCGCCATCTCGTCCAGCGACGGCGTAATCAGGCCGGACAGGCCGATGATATCGACATTTTGCTCGCGCGCCGTCTGCAGGATCCTGGCCGCCGGCACCATGACGCCGAGATCGATGATCTCGTAATTGTTGCAGGCGAGAACCACGCCGACGATGTTCTTGCCGATGTCATGGACATCGCCCTTGACCGTCGCCATCAGGATTTTTCCGGCCGTTTTGCGTTCGCCATTGTCGATGCCGTTGGCGGCGTTTGCCAGCTTCTCGGCTTCCATGTGCGGCAGCAGTCCAGCCACCGCCTGCTTCATTACCCGCGCCGACTTCACCACTTGCGGCAGGAACATCTTTCCCGCGCCGAACAGATCACCGACGACGTTCATGCCGGCCATCAGCGGGCCTTCGATGACATGCAGCGGCCGCTCGGCGGCAAGCCGTGCTTCCTCGGTGTCGGCGTCGATGAATTCGGTGATGCCGTTGACCAGCGCATGGCTGATCCGCTGTTCGACAGTCCATTCGCGCCAGACGAGATCGCGCTCCTGCGCTTCCTTGCCGGCCGTGCCCTTGAAGCGTTCGGCGATCTCCAGCATGCGTTCGGTGGCGGTGCCGCCGGCCTTGGGCGCGCGGTTGAGCACGACATCCTCGCAGGCCTCGCGCAGATCAGGCTCGATCGTATCGTAGACGGCGAGCTGGCCGGCATTGACGATGCCCATGTCCATGCCGCGCTGGATGGCATGGTAAAGGAATACGGCATGCATGGCCTCGCGCACCGGCTCGGTGCCACGGAACGAGAAAGACAGGTTCGACACGC
>NZ_RZRW01000761.1:0-2233 GCF_003998745.1 Mesorhizobium sp. M7A.F.Ca.US.014.04.1.1
GTGCAGATGGCGCTGGTAGGCTGCAATCAGGCGGCCGACATCATTTCGAAGCCTGCGGTTTGGCCGCGGGCTTTTGATTCCGGCTCGTGTTCTTCGGCGTTTCCCTTGAACGGCGGACTGCACTCTAGCCTTTCGACTTCTTCTCCGGCAGGCCCTTGCGCTTCGTCTCGGCGAATTCCTCGAGCTGCTTTTCGCTCATCGATTCGTACATTCCCTTGGAAGCGCCCTGGAGTTCGCTCTTCTTGGTCTCGCCGCGCTTGGCCGACAGAGCCGCGCCGGCGGCTTTCTGCTTGGCTTTCGAGGTGGCTGGCATGGCTCTTTCTCCCGTTGGCATCAGGAGAAAAACGCAACGACTGCCGTGATGTTCCGCTTCGCAATCACGACATCGCCAACCCGAACCCCTGCATCAGGCGGCGGGTGGGGAAATCGGCTCTTTTCGATGTGAAGACGGCAAGGTCGGGCCCTTCAGGCAACATCTCGCCACGACCGCTCGGATCGATGTCGGCGAGAAGCGACAGCGCCCGGCGCGCGATCGCTTCGGCGGGGTCGAGCCAGTCGACCGGCCAAGGCGCCGTCTTGCGCATACGATTGGCCAGAAAGGGGTAGTGTGTGCAGGCGAGCACGACGATATCCGTACGCAGCGCATCACGTTCGACGAAGCATGGCGTGATCTCGGCGCGCACCGCCTCCTCATCGACGAAGCCCTCACGCATGTAGATCTCAGCCAGTCCCGCCAGCCTGTCGCTGCCGACCAGGCGGACATGGCATTTCTGCGCCCATTTGCTGATCAGGTCGCGCGTGTACTGGCGCTTGACGGTGCCAGGCGTCGCCAGCACCGAAACCAGCCCTGAGCGCGTGCGTTCCGCCGCCGGCTTGATCGCAGGCACCATGCCGACAAAAGGATGCTCGGGAAATCTGTCGCGCAGCGCGTCGATCACCAACGTCGAGGCGGTGTTGCAGGCGATGACCGAAATGGCCGGCGCAAACCGCTCAAGCAGTTTGCCGAACAATTCAAGGATATGCACCCTCAGCGCCGGCTCTTCCCAGGCGCCATAGGGAAACGCAGCGTCGTCGGCGACATAGATGAAACGGCGGTCGGGCATCAGCACGCGCGCCTCGCGCAGTACGGTGAGCCCGCCGATGCCCGAATCGAACATCAGGATCGGCCGCTCAGTCATTGTCGGTTCCTTTTCCGCCAAGCGGCGGTATGTCATCGTCCTTGCCGGCGCCGGCAAGGCGCGCCGCTTCCGCCTTGCGGGCTCGCGCGGCGGCCGCGGGCAAGCGCCGTGGATCATCGCCAGGGGACCCGTCGCCGCGCGGCATCGCCGGCGAAAACCTGTCGAGCGACGAGATGATGCCGCGCAGCACCTTCAGCTCCGGTTCGGCAAAACCGGCGCGCGTCAGCACCGCACGCAGATTGTCGATCATTTTCGGCTTCTTCGGTGCCGGCCGGAAATAGCCGCGCGCTTCCAGTGCGCCTTCGAGATAGGCGAACAGGCCGTGCAATTCCTCCTTGCTTGCCGGCTTCATGTCCGGGCCGGAAAAATTGGTCTTGGTCTCGTCTTCCAGGCCGGACTTCATCCATTCGTAGGACATCAGAAGCGCGGCCTGGGCGATGTTGAGCGACGAGAAATCGGGATCGACCGGGAACGTGACGATCTCGTCGGCAAGGCCGACCTCGTCATTGTAGAGGCCGAAGCGCTCGCGGCCGAACAGGATGCCGGTGCGCTGGCCCATTGCGTGACGGGTCCGAAGCATCCTGCCCGCCTCCACCGGCCCGCGCACGGATTTGAAGCCGTCGCGCTGCCTGGCCGTGGTGGCGAAGACGAAGTTCAGGTCGGCGAGCGCCGAGGCCAGATCGTCAAAGACGGTGACGGCGTCGATGACATGATCGGCGCGGCTCGCCGCCGCACGTGCCTTCTCGCTCGGCCAACCGTCACGCGGATTGACGAGGCGCAGCTCCGACAGACCGAAATTGGCCATGGCGCGCGCGACCATGCCGATGTTCTCGCCAAGCTGAGGCTCGACGAGGATGATCGCCGGGCCGGCGACTGCAATGCTATCAGGATCTTTGGTGACGGGCATGATTGTCAATGAACTGCTGTTTGCGGCATTTCAGCGTCCCCTGCCATATTCGGCCGGGAAAATGAAGCATTCGCAAATGACGACGGCTCTGGCCTCCAATTCGTGACCGATCGCCGTTTGCGTGGCCAAAAGCGCTTTGATATACGGG
>NZ_RZRW01000762.1:0-2228 GCF_003998745.1 Mesorhizobium sp. M7A.F.Ca.US.014.04.1.1
ATCCCGGCGGTACGATCGCCATGGTCGGCATCTTCCACGGCCGCCTCGACATTGATCCCAATACGCTGGTCGAACGCGAAATCGGGCTGCTGGGATGCCATGCCTTTGCCGACGAACTGCCCGAGGCCGTGCGGATGCTGGGTGAATTGAGCGAACCGCTGCCGGCGCTGATCGACCAGGAGATCGGCCTGGATGACATTCCGGCTGCCTATGAGCGGCTGTTGGCGGGGCGCAGCGACGGCTTGAAAACAATCATCCGCATGCGGCAACCTGTCGAGTCGTGATTTCCGATGAATCGCCGGAAAGGACTTTTGAAATGATCACTTTGCCCGACACCGCCAGCCCTCTTTACGAGAAGGTGAAGGACTACATCCTGGCAAACATCGGAACGGGCCGGTGGGGCAAAGATCGCAAGCTGCCGTCCGAGAATGAGTTGGTCGCTTCACTCGGCGTCTCGCGGATGACGGTTCACCGGGCGCTCAGAGAATTGACCTCGGCCGGGTTTCTGATCCGCCTGCAAGGTGTGGGAACCTTCATCGCGCCACCGCGGCCACAGTCGACGCTGATCGAGATCAACAACATCGCAGCCGAGATCGTCGAGCGCGGCAACAGACATCGTTCCGAAGTCCTCGTCCTCGAAACCATCATGCCGACAAAAGAGCTGGCGCTGTCGTTCGAATTTCCAAAGCGCGTCTCGATCTATCATTCCGTCGTCGTCAATTTCGAGAACGATCTGCCGGTGCAACTCGAAGAGCGCTTCGTCAATCCGAGCCTTATCCCCGACTATGACAAGCAGGATTTTTCGAAGACGGCGACCTATGACTACCTCATGCAGAAAACCCCGGTGACCGAGGTCGAGCATATCATTTCCGCCATCCCGGCGGATGCCGAGACGGCGCGGCATCTGGGCATCGATGTCGGCGCCTGCTGCCTTTTCCTGCACCGCCGGACATGGACGGGCGCGGTGGTGGCGACGATCAGCAAGCTGACTTATGCCGGCAGCCGCTACTCGCTCGGCAGCCGCTATTCCCCTTCAAAAAGCAGCTGACGGAAGCAGGTCGAATGCAAGAGCGACAGATGACGCCGGCACCGAGCCGCACGGCGCGGATCCGGGCACTCGCGCAGCATGATGTTGCCGAAGCACAAAGCGCGCTGGCGGCATTGCTGGGCGACCTGTTCGCGATGCGCCCCCGCAATGTCCGCATCAACTTCGATAAATACAGCCTCAATTCGTTGAACGGCTTCTTCGAGGACGACGGCAAGGCCTACTTCTTCAAGTTCCATCAGGAGGAGCGGGAAGAGGCGATGACGGGCGAGTATTACCGCGCCGAGATTCTGTCGCGCGCCGGCCTGCCGGTTGATCAACCCGTGCATATGTCGGCCCAACCGGGCGAGCAGATCCTTGTCTATCGGCGGCGCACGGATCCGAGGTTTTCGGATGTGCTGTTCGCGCTGGATGCGCAGGACGATGCCGGCAAACGGCGAGAAGCCGTTCTTGCCGAGCGCGACCTGTCGGCCAGGCTGCTCAAGGTCTATCTCGAAACGCTGCATCCGGTAACCGTCGAGGAGGTGGCGGCGGAACCGATCCACAGGCTGTTTCATGAGCGGCTGATCGATGCCGAGACACGCTTGTCGCCAGGCGGCCGGCTGGCCGATTTCTATGTCGGCAAGCCGTTCGTCTTTCCCGGTGCCGAGCTGGATTGGGATCGGTTTTCCCGGCTGAAATTCGTCATCAATGGCGAGCAGTACACCGACAGCGTCGGTGAGCTTTTCGATGCCGCCGCAGTGCGCTTGCGGCCGGACCGGCTTGCCGATGCAGGCGGCGTGGTCGCGCATGGCGACGCCCACAACGCCAATGTCTGGTACACGGCGAAGGCGGGGAGGGCGGAGCTGTCCTTCTTCGATCCTGCCTTTGCAGGCTCGCATATCCCGACGCTGCTGGCGGAGGTGAAGGCGACGTTCCACAACATCTTCGCCCACCCGTTCTGGCTCTATGATCCGGCGACCGCGACCGAGGCTTTTCGCGCCCATGCGCGGCTGGACGGAAACCTGCTCCATGTCGACACGGACTGGGACCTGAGCCCGGTCCGCCGCGACCTGCTGGAGGTCAAGGCCACAGCGCTGTGGCGGCCATTGCTGCTTGAGCTCAAACGGCGCGGCATGCTGCCGGCCGATTGGCGCGCGGTGCTCCGGGCCGGTCTCTTCCTGTCGCCGACGCTGGTCATGAA
>NZ_RZRW01000763.1:0-2221 GCF_003998745.1 Mesorhizobium sp. M7A.F.Ca.US.014.04.1.1
ATATATCGAGGACAAAAGCTGATTGGTGACATAGTCGACATTCTGGGCGATTTCGGTTTCGCCCTACGCCAGCTTAATCAAGTACCGCACTTCGATGGCGATGCAGTCGAGTTTGATGCCCTTTTTACGAAGAGGCGCGACAAGGTTGCAACTCTTTCTGATCTAGAAAAGCGAAAATTTGCTGTAATCATTCAGGTGTTAGGAATTCTTCCTTACCCGTTAGGCCATGAATAGAACGACCGTTCGCCAGCGATCGAGGTAGAGTCCTTCAAGGCTCACCCCTGATCCGTCGCCACTCGATCTGAAGGTTGCTCATCGTCTAGAATAACGAGTGGCGGCATGCAAAGAAAAGCTTGCATCGAGCCGTATGCCGCACACATCGCGCAGTCAATGCCCGTGTCGTCAAGTACGACGCCAGTTCCAGGAAACGGGATAAGTCTGCTGCGGAGCGGCAGACACTTTTCCAGAAGTATCCGCGCACCCCTTGGTGTGATTGTGTATGCCTGAAGCCCAAACGAATGCTCTACCTTGATAAGGAATCTGGAGAAGTTCTCGGACTGGAACAAGGCAGTTCTATTAGTATATTGACGATCGTAGAATTCCATTTTGGCTTTTGAGAAACCAAGGTCAAGCCAGAGAAAGGATGGGTCAAATATATAGCCCCACTGTATGATATCCCAATCTGCCCGTGCTTGAGATATAATACTGGTGGATTCCTCCGTGAATCGAAACGATGACCGAATATCGTCTTCGAAAATAGTTATAGTCTTGTTTTCTGAAGCCGACAGCTTCCACAAGCTGATATGGGATAGAGCGCACCCCAACGTGCCCGGGGGATACGGACAATCACTGGTAATCAGACCTTCCTTGATGAGCGCCTCCCTGTCGAGAGAAGTGCCGTCAACGGCTGATACGCGAACGGTATTGTTCAATAGATGCCAGTTGTTACTTTGGTACCTGCTCCAGCGCTCGATGCTGCGGTCTAGGTTTATCAGGTGAATTTTCGGGGAACCCGTCGGCTCGACAGGCCGGGCTGGCATCGTCCCGGAGACAGAGGGCGTGGCGGCAGTGAATGCGGAGGTATCGCCCGCACCATGCAACAGCGCTCGAGCCCGCTCGATGCCATCACTCACATGGTATTGGCCATCGCCAAAGGTGATGTAGCCATAGACTTGTCGGTTATCCATATACTGGACGATTCCGGCCTTTCTGGCGCTGGCAGCAAAGACAACGTACTCGTACCGCGATGTGCCGTCCTCGTATGTCAGTTCGGTCAGCACGTCAGCCCGGACAAGATATGTGCAATGCACGAGCGGCACCTCGATGGCGCCGCGCACGTGGCGGTTGAGCACCCAACCATACTGATCGCACTGCAGATAATACCCGTTGGCATCGATCTCGGCATGATAGTTCGAATAATATTGGCCCGGCGAGATAGAGCGAAGCAGAGGCGCGACGATTGGCAAATCAAGCGCGACAAGTTCTCGCAGCGTGGCCGATCGCACGAAATTGTCGACGTCGGCCACGAAATAGAAATCGCAGCCGTGCTCGAGCGTTTTCCGCAGACTTATGTTGCGGATTCGGCCAAGCACTCTGAAGCGCGTCTCATTCCATTCGTGCTCGCCAAACTGCTCAACACGATCGACGACGTCCGAGGCGTCGATTTCGACCGCAGCATAGAGGTGACCCACGCGCTCTACCCATTCGCGCAGTATATGCTCGGTCCTGTCGGTATTGTTGTTTGTCCTGATGTATAGGACGATCGATGCCTTCGGGTAGTCGAGCGCCTCGATGCACTCGAGGTAAAGCGGCAGTGCCAGTTCCTTCTGCTTTGCCAGGATTGCAATCAGGATGCGCGGTGAACCCTTCAGGCGCGACCGCAGCGAACGCTGCCGGATAAGCTTGTGCTGATCGATCAAGCTCTCTGTCCCGAACGCCCCGAGATTCGACGGTTCATGCACCGGAAGCTTGTCAGTGGCGAAACGCGCGTTGGCTACCACGCGCTTCGCCATTTCCGCCGGCAATTTTTCGCTGGCGAGCAATTTCAGACAGGCGTCGAGTGAATCCCGGTAAGCGCCTGTCCAGTAGGCATTGACGGCAAACTCGTCGAGCAATCCGTAATCGTAGACCCAAGGCTGTATGAAAAGTCCGGGGGGTTGTGCAAGGTCGAGCCCTCGACGCGCAAATTCCGCTCCCTCCGCGGTCCGGCCCTGGGTGCGGC
>NZ_RZRW01000764.1:0-2217 GCF_003998745.1 Mesorhizobium sp. M7A.F.Ca.US.014.04.1.1
GCGCAGATGCGGGCCGGTCGAGCGGCCGCTGCTGCCGGTCTTGCCGATGACGGCGCCGGCGTCCAGTTTCTCGCCGACGGTCACGTCGATCTCGCTGAGATGCCCGTAACGTGTCGCAAAACCATTGCCATGGTCGACTTCAACCATGCGGCCATAGCCGCCGTTCCAGCCGGCCTTGGTGACGGTGCCGGGCGCCGTGACCTTTGCGGCCATGCCGATCGGCGCCCTGAAATCCATGCCGGAATGCAGTGCCGCGGTGCCGAGGATCGGGTCGGTGCGCACGCCGAACGGGCTGGTGACGGAGTGGCCCGGCGCGGGGTTGGTCAGCGGCAGCTGGCGCGCTTCTTTCTTGAGATGGTCGAGCGCGTCAAGCGCTTCGTCCAATTCCTTGACCTTGCTGTCGAACATCATCGAACTGTCGAGCGGGATCAGCGGTCCGCCGACGTCGCTGTCGCCCTTGCCGAAGTCGCTGTCGACGGGCAGTCCGGCCGCCTCGAGCGCCTGGGTGATGGCATCGGCGCTCTTATAGGCATTGTCGGCAAGCGTGCTGATGCGGGTCAGTTGATCGCTCTCGATGGATTTCAACGACTGGTTGATCGAGACGAAGAGCTTGTCGGCACGATCGGCGGCTGAATCATTGGGCAGCGGATCGGAGCGGGTTGACCACAGCGAGAACGGCCTTGTGTCGCCGGCGCCGAGATCGGCGCTCAGGCTGGCGACCGCATAATTCCGCGCGGGCTCCTTGATGCTGCCGGTCACTTCGGCGCGTTTGTCCGGCTTCGCAGCCGCTGCCGGATCTTCGGCCGGCGCTGCGCCGACCTCGCTCTCGGCGCGTTCGAGCAGCGGACCAAGGCGGCCATGACGCTTGCTCAACTGGCTCTGGCGTTCAAGCAGTTCGCTGACCTTGGTTTCCATCAGCTGCTGGTCGAGCAACTGGCGGCTGGTGATGCGGTCGACCTGGGCGCGAAGCGCCGAAATGCGATCTTCATAGGCTTGCTGCATGCGCGCCTGACGCGCCGTTGTGGCGCCGATCAAATCGTCGCGCAGCACGAGATAGGAGGTGGCCATGAGGTAGCCGACGGCAATGGCGGCCAGCGCCGAGCCGATAAAGGCCGCCAGCCACGGTCGGATCGTAAAATGCCTGATCTCGTTGCCCCGGGCGATGATGACCGTATGGGGCTCCTTACGCTTGCCGAAGACTGCGGACTGACCGGTTGCGTTCACGGGACCAAGCTTTCGTTTACGACACCACGACAGCTTGATTACACATTATTAGGGTTAACAAAGGCTTGCAGCGATAGCTTGCTCGCAGCGATTGCCCGCCAGGCGTGCGTAAGGTTGCAAGGGAACCTGGGCCAGCCTCGCCGGCAAACCTCAAAGCGCTCGAACGGCCTCGAGCACCTCTTCGGCATGGCCCTTGACGCGGACCTTGCGCCAGATCCTGGCGATCCGCCCGTCGCGGCCGATCAGGAACGTCGCGCGCTCGACGCCCATATACTTGCGGCCATACATCGATTTCTCGACCCACAGATGGTAGGCCTCGATCACCGTGCGCTCCTCGTCGGCGGCGAGGTCGATGGTGAGATTGTATTTCGACTTGAACTTGTCGTGCTTCTTGACGGGGTCGGGCGACAGGCCGATCACCACGGCGCCGGCCTTCTCGAACTCCGGCTTCAACTGCGAGAAGCTGATCGCCTCCTGCGTGCAGCTTGTTGTGTCGTCCTGCGGATAGAAATAGAGCACGATGGGCTTGCCGGACGATGCGGCAAGGCTGACCGATCCGCCGCCGTCCCGCGGCAGGTCAAATTGCGGCGCAAGATCGCCTACGTCGAGGTCAGCCATACCGATGCCCTTGTTTGAGGTTACGCGCGAAGCCACACCGATATAGTGTCGGACGGGGATTCGTCCACGATCGAGTTCGTACAACGGAAAATTGCGTGGATCAGGAGCGACCGCAGCACGAGAAGATCCGGTTCAGGCGTGATGAGATCACCGACCTGGGGACCTTTCCGTCCGCCTGCCGTGTGCCGCCGCTTGGTCAGGCGTCGATCGGACGCGGTTTTCGCATCCTGTCGCGACTGTTCGCCGGTCTGGTCGCTTTCGTGCTGCTGGCCGCCGTGCTCGTTTATCTGGTTGGCGCCTCCGGCATCGGAGCCGACCGGCTTCGCGCCGAGGCGGAAACGGCGCTTGAGAAACTGGCGGGCGTCGATGTCAATG
>NZ_RZRW01000765.1:0-2217 GCF_003998745.1 Mesorhizobium sp. M7A.F.Ca.US.014.04.1.1
CCCACCGCCGTGCCCGAGGCAGCGGACGAGGAATTCGTGGCCACCGCACCAGGACCATGGCGGATTGGCCGCGTGCCGTGGAGCGAAGCCGAGCACCGGATTCGCGCTGTCGCCGCCGACAGGCATATCGCGGCTGCACTCGATATAGAAACCGGTGCGCCCTGCTTGGTGGTCGAGCGACGGACGTGGAGCGCCGAGCACCCGGTCACCCATGTGCGCTTCACCTACGCGGCCGAGAGCCACACGCTGGTGGCGAGGTTCAGGCCGCAGGGGTGAGGCTGATCTCCCCCCACGTGGGGGGAGATTGGCAGCTTCAACGCCTCAAATCGCAGCGGTAATAATAATCTCGACCAGATATTCCGGGGCGGCGAGCTTTGCTTCGCCGGTGGCGCGGGCTGGCGTGTTGCCCTGCGGCACCCACTTGTCCCATTCCGCGTTCATCTCGGCAAAGGTGCTCATGTCGGCCAGCCAGATGATCGCCTGCAGGATCTTGGTCTTGTCGGAGCCAGCCTTGGCCAGCAATTCGTCGACAGCCGCCAGGATGTCCCTGGTCTGCGAAGCGACATTGCCGGTTGGCTGGCCGACCTGACCAGCCAGATAGACGGTATTGCCATGGATGACGATCTGGCTCATGCGCGGGCCGACATCGATGCGACGAATGCTCATTGGATGGTTCCTTCCTGTGGCGGTTGCGCTTCTTTAGAGTCGCGACCGGCTTGGGGCAAGGTCGCCAGGTCGAATCCCCTTGGGCCAACGGCATATGATACGCACACACGGCAAGTTGACCCTGCCGCCGCAATTCCGCCGGATTGGCTTGTTGACTAATGTAATAACATCACATATCCAATCGGCCGCTGCCAGCAGCCGGATTTCGCCGCCTACGGATCGCAGAATGACAAATACCTGCCTGACATTCCGCGACCTGACGCTTGGCTACGGCAGCCATCCGGCGATCCATCATCTCGACGGCACCATCCGCAAGGGCTCGCTGACCGCTGTGGTCGGCGCCAACGGCTCCGGCAAATCGACGCTGATGAAAGGTATTGTCGGCGTCCTGAAGCCGATGGCCGGCGAGGTTGTCCGCGCACCCGGTGTACGTGCGGCCTATCTGCCGCAGCAATCGGAGCTCGACCGGTCCTTTCCGGCGCGGGTGGTGGATCTGGTTTCGCTCGGCCTGTGGCCACGGCGCGGCCTGCTTGGCCGCTACACTAGGGAAGATCGCGATGACGTCAGCAAGGCGCTGATGGCGGTGGGCCTCGGCGGTTTTGAAAAGCGGCCGATCGACACGCTGTCGGGCGGCCAACTGCAGCGCACGCTGTTTGCCCGTGTCCTGCTGCAGGACGCCGACCTCATCCTGCTCGACGAACCCTTCAACGCCGTCGACGCCAAGACGGTCGGCGACCTCATTGCGCTGATCAAGCACTGGCATGGCGAGGAACGCACCATCATGGTCGTCGTCCACGATCTGGATCTGGTGCGGCAGAATTTCCCCGAAACGCTGCTTCTGGCCCGCCAGCCGATCGCCTGGGGCGAAACCCGGGAAACGCTGAAGCCTGAAAATCTGTTGCGCGCCCGCCGTTTTCACGAGGCCTGGGAAGAAAATGCACCCTGGTGCGAGCCGGGCGAGGACGCTCATGGTCACGATCACCATGGCCACGATCACGATCACCAACATGGCGTCGGACCGAGGGCTGCTTGATGGACATGCTTTACGGCCTAGTCATCGCGCCCTTCGCCGATTTCGCCTTCATGCAGCGGGCGTTGATCGGCTCGCTGATGCTGTCGCTCGGCGCCTGCCCGATCGGCGTCTTCCTTATGCTGCGGCGCATGAGCCTGTCGGGCGACGCCATGGCGCACGCAATCCTGCCCGGTGCAGCCGCCGGCTTCCTGTTCTATGGGCTGGAAATCCTGCCGATGACCATCGGCGGCCTGATCGCCGGCGTCATCGTCGCGCTCGGCGCCGGCGCCGTCTCGCGTTTCACCATCCAGCGCGAAGACGCCTCGATGGCGGCTTTCTACCTGATTTCGCTCGCCATCGGCGTGCTGATGGTGTCGATCCGCGGTTCCAGCGTCGATCTCATGCATGTGCTGTTCGGCACCGTGCTGGCGCTCAATGACGAGGCCCTGACGCTGATCGGCGGCATCGTCGCGGTGACGCTGGCCAGCCTCGCCATCTTCTGGCGGGCGCTGGTCGCCGAATGCCTCGACCCGCTGTTC
>NZ_RZRW01000766.1:0-2208 GCF_003998745.1 Mesorhizobium sp. M7A.F.Ca.US.014.04.1.1
CATCTGTGGTCCGTCCGGCTCCGGAAAGTCGACACTGATCCGCTGCTTCAATCGCCTCGAATCGCATCAGGAGGGCGACATCGCCGTCAACGGCATCCATCTTCACCCAAAGATGAAGAACGTCGCCGACGTGCGCAGCAATGTCGGCATGGTGTTCCAGCACTTCAACCTGTTTCCGCATCTGACCGTGCTGATGAACTGCATGGCCGGGCCGATGTGGGTCAAGGGCGTTTCCGCCGCCGAGGCACGCAAGACCGCGCTGCAGTTCCTGGAGCGCGTGCGCATTCCCGAACAGGCGAACAAATTCCCGGTCCAGCTGTCGGGCGGCCAGCAGCAGCGCGTCGCCATTGCGCGAAGCCTGTGCATGAAGCCGGCGGTAATGCTGTTCGATGAGCCGACATCGGCACTCGACCCGGAAATGGTGTCGGAAGTGCTCGATACGATGACCGGGCTAGCGCGCGACGGCATGACTATGGTTTGCGTCACTCATGAAATGGGCTTTGCACGGGCGGTGGCCGACCGCGTCATCTTCATGGATGCCGGCCAGATAGTCGAGGAAGGCAAGCCGGACAGCTTCTTCGGCAATCCTCAGCACGATCGCACCAAGCTGTTTCTCAGCCAGATACTGAAGCACTGATACGCACATTTTGCCAAGCCAATGGCGGTGAGGGTAGTGGGTCAGTTATTCAGCGATAATGCGGACGGTCTCTGCTATGGTGGAGCGCAAGTCTCCACCCGTGCCGCCGCTCGCATCTGAAAGCGTCGGGCGCTTTCAACAGCAAGATGGTTAGGCTCCCACTCGCTGATCGGGATAAGGCTCGTTGCGGATTAGCTCGAACGTCGCTTTTACCACAAACAGCGGCGCGGTTGTACCGGCATGAACTTGCAATGCGACTTGGCGGAATGTGCCGTTCGGCATCTGGTCCTTGGCTATTTCGAGCAACGCCCTTGCTGCCTCATCTTCGGCAGAAGCTAGGGTTGGAAGGTCTGTGCCTTCCGTGTCCGGGTATGAGGTTCCATTGTCGACTAGATCGAAGAAGAAGCGGGCCATTTAGCCCTAATCGCGAACCCTCAGAAATGTTTCATTGCTACTACATCTCAATCAGGGCGTAGGCCACGCCGAAGATTGCAAGCGTTGCAGCCGCAAAAAACGCCCAGCCTTTTAAGGCGGCGCGCACATCCTCTGGCTTCGCGCCCTTCTGATTATCGTATTCGTCCATAGTAAAGACCCTGGTTCATCGGTCTGTCTTGATACCAACATCAATCGGCAGTGGGCAACCCTTCGGTGGGGTCTGTCAGGCGAACGCGCGCTTCTTATAGGAGCCGCGCACCGCCGGCTTCTCGGATTCCTTCGCTTCGATCAGGGCCACGATATCGCCAAACTCCCAAAGTTTGCCAGTCACGCCAGCGGCCATTGCCGGGGTCAGCCGCAAGGTCGCATGGATACGGCCAAAATTGTAGTACATGAAGTGAAGCGCCACGGCGTTGGCGTGAGCCTCCACCTTTTTGGAACTGGCGCCGGTGACGAGAAATGTGGCGCTGAGCCTGACTCCTGCTCGGCCTATCGCCGTGTCAGGCGGCCCTGCTTGCTGCGCCGTCGTTCGAATAGGCGGGGAAGTCCGTGTACCCCACTTCACCGTTGCGGGTGTAATAGACGGACCGGTCCGCCACAGCCAATGGCCAGCTGGCGCGGCCTGGGCATGCTCGACGTCATTGAAGCCGCCGCACCATATGAACGCGCCGGGGAACAACGCTCGCGCCTTGGCGAGCATGTCATGGTCGAGATGGCGCGCCTCGAACGTGACCGATTCCATGTTGCCGTCGGGCAGCAGCTCATAGAGCAGATGGACATAGGCCACGCCGCGGCGCCCGAGCTGCTCGACGATGTACAGGAACGTCTCCTCGACGAGGCGATCAGCGGGCATCGAACCATATACTTGCCGAACGGTGAAAGGCGAACCCCCACGCGTCCCGGGCCGAATTCCGCCACGACCGCGTCGACGACTTCCATCAGGAAGCGCGTACGATCTTCCATGCTGCCGCCGCCATAGCAGTCTGTGCGGGTGTTGAGCACCGAGTTCATGAACTGCTCGATCAGATAGCCATTGGCGGCATGGATCTCGATTCCGTCAAACCCGACCTCCCGGGCATTGGCGGCGGCTTTGGCGAAGGTTCCCACCATGGCCGTCACTTCCTCGGTGCTGAGCG
>NZ_RZRW01000767.1:0-2207 GCF_003998745.1 Mesorhizobium sp. M7A.F.Ca.US.014.04.1.1
GACGAAAGACGCCATCTCGCTCTTTTCGCTCGCTGTCATGCCGGCCATCGGCTCGTCCAGCAAAAGCAGGCGCGGCTCGGCCACCAGCGCGCGGGCCAGTTCGACACGCTTCTGCAGCCCGTAAGGCAAGGTGCCGACAAGACGGTCGCGAATGGCGGTGAGATGGAGGAATTCAAGGATCTGTTCGGCACGGCTGCGTGAATCGCGCTGCTCGCCACGCGAGCGGCCGATGCCGAGCACCTGGCCGGCAAAGTTGGAGCGAACCTTGTAGGCAAGGCCAGAGGCGACATTGTCGAGGACGCTTAGGCCCTTGAACAGTGCGAGATTCTGGAAGGTTCTGGCGACGCCGAGATGGGCCAGCCGCTGCGTCGGGACCTGGGCATAGGAGGTACCGTCGAGCCGGACATGGCCGCGATCCGGCCGGTAGACGCCGCTGATGACGTTGATCAGCGAACTCTTGCCGGCGCCGTTCGGGCCGATGATGGCACGGATCTCGCCTTGGCGGACCGATAGGTCGATATCGGCCAGTGCCACGACGCCGCCAAAGGACAGGCTGATGCCCTGAAGCGAAAGCAACGGAGAGGCGGCGGCAACGGACTCTGCCGGCCTGGCGGCATCTTCGAACGACTGCTCCGGCCGCTGGTCTGACGGCAGGCCGCGCGCAAAGACCTCCGGTGCATAGGCGGAAGCCTCCATCACTCCGAGCGTATAACTGGGCAACGGCATTCCAATCGTCCTCGATTAGGCGCGCAAAATCCTGTTGCCGCCCGACGGATCAGCGCGCCGGGCAAGCTTCGTGCGTGCGGGCCGGCGCCTGTCCGGCGTGCCTATGGGGTGACTATTCCGCCGCCAGCGACGCCGCCGCCTCGGCGTGTTCCAGTTCGCGAACGAGCGGGATGACATGCTTGCCGAAATACTCGACCTCCTCCTGGAAGTGCAGGAAACCGAGCAGGATAAGATCCGCACCCGCGCGCTTCAGGTCGACGACGCGTTGAGCGACCTGCCTGGGGGTGCCGATCAGGTTCGAGCGGAAACCGTCATTGTACTGGACCAGATCGTCGAAGGACGATTTCGCCCAATTGCCCTCACCTTCCGGCGAGGCCTTGCCGGCATTCTTGACCTCATGGCCAAAAGCATTGACCGCGTCGGGATTGGCCTCGGCGATGATTTCGGCGAGCACCGCCCTGGCCTCGTCCTCGGTCTCGCGAACGACCGCGAAGGCGTTGACGCC
This sequence comes from Mesorhizobium sp. M7A.F.Ca.US.014.04.1.1, assembly GCF_003998745.1. Classification (NCBI taxonomy): domain Bacteria; kingdom Pseudomonadati; phylum Pseudomonadota; class Alphaproteobacteria; order Hyphomicrobiales; family Phyllobacteriaceae; genus Mesorhizobium; species Mesorhizobium sp. M7A.F.Ca.US.014.04.1.1. Next base: position 1,232 of record NZ_RZRW01000767.1, read on the forward strand.
AACTTTGACGGAATGGTTATTGGCCTTCGCCTTGACTCTGATATCATCGACCTGCTTGGCGATCTCGGCCGGCGTGTTGCCGTTGGTGAAGTACCAGTCCGAGACGCGCGATGCCATGTCGCGCGCGGCGCGCGACGAGCCGCCCTGGAAGATTTCGGGTACTTGCGGCGGTTTCGGCTTCAGCGAATACTCATTGAAGCGGTAGAAATCGCCACGGAAGGTGAAGCTGTCTTCAGTCCATATTCCGCGCAGCGCACGGATGAATTCCTCCGAGCGGCGGTAGCGCTCGTCATGGTCGAGCCAATGCTCGCCGATGGCGTGGAACTCGCCGCGGAACCAGCCGGAGACAAGGTTGATCGCGACGCGGCCGTTGGTCAGGTAGCTGATGGTGGCGATCTGCTTGGCCGCCAGCGCCGGGTTCCATGGTCCTGGCAGGATCGCTGCGATGACCTTGAGCGTCGTGGTCGCCGCCAGCAGATCATGGCTGAACGCCACCGATTCATGCTGTTCGTCGGCGCCGTAGCCGGCCGTGAAACGTATCTGGCTAAGCGCGTAGTCGAAGCCGGCCTTCTCGGCGATCTGCGCCAGCTTGCGATTGTACTCGGCAGAATGGTTGGTGCGCTGCTCGATGTTGGAAATCACCAGGCCGCCCGAAACATTCGGCACCCAGTAGGCGAATTTGATCGGATCGGCTTCTGCATGTGCCATGAACTGTCTCCCATTCAGGCCGTGTCGTTGATCGCTCCGGTCGCGCCGGCTCTGATATTTATTATGTTTATAGAATATATATACAAAGAAGGATTTTCCGTTTTTGGGGCGCTCTTGGGACGGAAATACCAATTTTCGCTGCCGAACCCGGCCCGCAGGTGTCAGCCCACGTGTGGACGGTGCGCGGCATTGGGGCCGATGGCCTGCGCTGACGGCAGCGTTACCAGCAGCTTGGCAATTTCAACCGCGACCGCCTGGGCATGGCGGG
>NZ_RZRW01000768.1:0-2195 GCF_003998745.1 Mesorhizobium sp. M7A.F.Ca.US.014.04.1.1
GATCACATGCTGCTACGGCGCGGGCCGCTGATCGAAAAAGGGGATCGATGGCAGGGCGCGCCAAATTCTCCCGCGGCCCGCGCCGTAGCAGCATGTGATCATCATGTAAAAGCAGGTGAGCTCCGGGCGGTGCAACGAAGATGTGCCCGTTTTTAACCTTCGTGCCGCTGGCGGCATTCGCTACGGGCATGTTGGCAGCGCGACCGAGAATGTCGCCGAGGTAACTCGTGAGACCGACGTGCTGTACGATGAGGAGGGCCGCCGGAATGTCCGGCGAAATATCCCGGACAAGTCTCTTCAGCGCGTCGAGGCCCCCCGCCGAGGCTCCGATTGCGACAATGCACCGGTTCTCGCAACCGTAGGCACGGACCTTCTCCGACTGCCCCGCATGTTCCGACTCTGATCGTGGTGCGGCGGTGGCCATATGTGCTTCACCCACTCAGCAAATAGCGAGCACTCCGGCCAGTCCGCTGCTGCCAGTCGGATACCCTGCTTTCGTCGTTAGCTTCCTGACCCCGAACATAGTTGCCCGCAATGACGTCAGTCCAAACTAACGCTTACGTGCGCGTTTGACAGCAGCCTCGGCCACGGCCGGGGCCTCCTGAATGCTTGCCGCGCCGCCAAAATCCGCGTTCTTGGTTCGGCCAGCTCCAGGACCGGCACCTAGATCAGCGCCCGTGATCGGATCGGACGCCGGATCAGAAAGAGTACGGTCGGCCATCTTGGCCACCACCTTCATGTCTCTGGCGCCCATTTTGACGGTTGCCAAGCCGTCTCCGCCGTCGACGGGCATCACCTGTTCAAGGTCATCGATCCGATCCCACTCTTCGCCGGAATTCCATGGACCATTGGTATCGCCGTCACCTTGAGAGGTGTTGACGTACATGCTGGCGTACCTCTCGATGCCCGGGAGCTTGCCTGACGGGAAATTGTTTTCGATGGCGTAGAGTGCTTTCTCAAACGACTTTTGATGAGCGATCTCGCGTGTCATCAGGAAGCCGAGCGCGTCCTTGATGCCCGGATCATCGGTGATGTTGATGAGGCGTTCGTAAACGATCTTGGCGCGCGCTTCAGCGGCGATGTTCGACCGCAAATCCACGGTAGGTTCACCGCGTGAGTCGACATAGGCCGCGGTCCAGGGAACGCCGGCTGAGTCGCACAGCGCGGGAGCACCGCCAAACAGGATGGATTCCTTGGCTGTCGTACCGCTGGCGCCGACCATCATATAAAGGTCCGCTTCTTTCATCTGGCCTTCGGCAAGTTGTGCCTTGAGCCCCTTGTTCAGCATGGTGACGATCGATCCCACCACCTCAAGGTGGCTGAGTTCTTCAGTGGCTATGTCGAGCAACATGTCGCGACGGCCAAGATCATCCTCGCCGAGGCCTTGCGTGAAATAGCGCATCGCCGCGGCAAGCTCACCATCGGCGCCACCGAATTGTTCCATGATCATGCAGGCCAGGCGGGGATTAGGCTCCGAAACGCGGACGGTGTATTGCAGGCGCTTGTTGTGCATGAACATTGGCAATCCTCCAGGGGGTTGGGTTGCCCAACATCCGCCTGCGAGGATTGTTCCATATTGCATCGAGTGACGCAGTGGCCGATCCGCGAGGCCATGGCGCGCTAGGGGTGAAATTCGTGTCGGGACGCACATCAATGAGCGCCTCCAGATGGGAAAAAGACTGGTCGCGCACGTTTTTTCCTCCGGGTACTGGAACGAACATGTTGTCGGGACTAACCCACGATGAAAGCGGCGAAAAAACTGCTGAGGCTCTGCATTCGTCTGCAGGTCACAGCGATGGGATGACAGATCCCGAATGGCCACAGCAAAGTCCGGCGCCAGGCATCTCTTGCGAAGTTCTGCGATCTCGGAACAATCGCGCCAAACCACAGTTCTAGCCAGGCAGCGGAGCTGCAAGATTGGTGACCCGATCCCCGCGTGAGCCCTCCCACGGCGTAGGCGCTTGATCACCAGCAGGCGATATAATCGCGGCGATAGCATCGATGGGCAAGAAGGCCAAGCAGAACACCGCGTCTCGGACGGATCGCGAAAGGGCCATCGAAGCGACTACTTTGCCCGAAAGTGCGGCCTCACCAAGGAGGAGGCACTCAAGATGCTCAGGGAAGCCCAAATCAGGATCGATGATGGACCCAAAAGGAGCTCCGGCAACCGAACTTAGAAGCGATCGTCGATCGCT
>NZ_RZRW01000769.1:0-2187 GCF_003998745.1 Mesorhizobium sp. M7A.F.Ca.US.014.04.1.1
GACCATAGACAGACCGAGACCCGTGCCTTTGCCAACGCCTTTTGTGGTGAAGAACGGTTCTGTCGCCCGAGCTAGTGTTTCTTCGTCCATTCCTTCGCCAGCGTCTGCTACCGAGAGGCAGACATAATGCCCCGGGGCCAAGCCAGCCTGTTTGCTTTCGCCGACCTGTTCCATCCGAGTGGAGATGACGATCGTCCCACCATCAGGCATCGCGTCCCTGGCATTGACGCACAGATTGAGCAATGCGAGTTCGATTTGACTTTCATCAACCATCACACGATCAAGCGAGAGCGGAAATTTCGTCTCTATGATCGCCCTTGAGCCCAGCGATCGTTCCAAGAGATCCTTCATTCCGTGTATGAGCCCTATCAAATCGACAGGCTTTGGATCGAGTTGCTGCCGCCGGGCAAAGGCCAGCATGCGCTGCGTCAAGGACGCTCCCCGTCGCGCGCCGAGCACCGCGTTGTCGAGAAGACGCAGCAATTGTGGATCGTCGGGAAGCCGTTTGCGGAGCAGCTCAAGACTTCCCAGAATCGCCATCAGCAAATTGTTGAAATCGTGGGCGACGCCGCCCGTTAGCTTGCCGACCGCATCCATTTTTTGTGAATGGAAAAGGGCCTCACGGGCCTGATCCAAGGACTCCTGCGCCTTCTTCCGCTCCGTAATGTCGCGTGTGATCTTCGCGAACCCCAGGAGTTCGCCATCCTCGTGCCGAATGGCGTCGATGACCACGTGGGACCAGAACGTAGTTCCGTCTTTGCGTATACGCCAGCCTTCGCGCTCAACTCGCCCTTCACGGGCGGCGATCTCCAGGGCACTTTGCGGACTGCCCCGCTCACGGTCCTCGGGCGTGTAGAATTGCGAAAAGTGCTTGCCGATTATTTCGTCGGCCGAGTAACCTTTGATGCGTTCTGCACCCGAGTTCCAGCTCGTGATTACGCCTTCAGGATCAAGCATGTAGATCGCGTAGTCCGTCACGCCCTGAACCAGACGCTGGAACTGCTCCTGATTTTTCCGGATTTCCTCCTCCGCTTTCTTGCGCTCGGTAAGATCACGGGTGACTTTGGCGAAGCCGGTTAGTCTGCCGCTTGGATCGAGTATAGGATCAACCACAACGTGAGCCCAGAAAGGAGTCCCGTCGCGACGAACCCTCCAGCCCTCGGTCTCAAATTTGCCATCGCGGGCTGCTGTCTCCAGAGTCCGCGATGGAAGACCAGCTTCGCGATCCTCCTCCGTGTAGAAGCACGAGAAATGCTGACCGATGATCTCGCTCGCGGAATAGCCTTTGAACCGCTCGGCCCCCGCGTTCCAACTCGTCACGGTTCCCGAACGGTCCAACATATAGATCGCATAATCAGTAACGGCTTCGACGAGAACGCGGTAGCGATCCTCATCGGCTTTATCGACGGTCCCTTGAATCATACCCCATCCGTTCATTTGTTAACTCTGTGAAACTGCTGGCGTCTTGGATGGTTCCACAGACGATGGGAAGGCGTGCGCGCTGTGGCACAGGCCGTGACTGCCGTGGCCTGCAACGAGCTACTTGCCTGACGGGGGCGCGGCCGTTACAGAAATTGGAATTTCAGATACCGGGCCGGGCCGCCGATCGCTCCACCCAGTTCTACTTCGAACCTGTGATACTGGCGGATTGCGATTCCTGTTTGGAGACGATGGCGGAATGACCGAGCGAAAGAAGCAGCCCGTTGTAAGTTCCGGCATTGCCGGCTTGGACGAAATTCTTCGCGGTGGATTGCCCGCTTCAAATTTCTACATCGTGCAAGGCGATCCAGGCGCAGGCAAGACGACCGCGGCGTTGCAATTCCTGCGCGCTGGTGTGGCAGCCGGTGAACGCTGCATCTATGTCAGCCTTTCGCAAACCGCCGCCGAACTGCAAGCGATTGCGTCCTCACACGGCTGGACGCTTGATGGCATCCGCGTTGAGGAATTGTCCGCTTCGGAGACCTTGAGCGGAGCGGCCGATCAGACGATTTTCCAGACTGCGGACCTTCGATTGGATGAGACGCGCAAGGCGATTGAACGCGCGATTGAAGAACACAAGCCACACAGGCTTGTTTATGACTCGCTGCTCGAGATCCGGCTGATTACCGGCGACACACCGAGGTTCCGGCGCGAGCTGATTGGTTTCAAGGCCTTCCTGGCCAAGCGGGGCATTGTGGCGGTGGTGGT
>NZ_RZRW01000077.1:0-15129 GCF_003998745.1 Mesorhizobium sp. M7A.F.Ca.US.014.04.1.1
CCGCGGCACGCGCGCCGGTCACCAGTACAATCTGCTCGGCCATATCGGCTCCAACACCAGCGGCGTCGTCGTCGAGCCCTATTTGATCACGCTGACCGAGGATTCCGACGTGTTTCCGACCTTCCAGCATGAGGGCATGGAATTCCTCTATATGCTCGAGGGCGAGGTCGTTTACCGGCACGGCAGCAATCTCTACCCGATGAAGCCCGGCGACAGCCTGTTCTTCGACGCCGACGCGCCGCACGGGCCGGAACAGCTGACGAAACTGCCGATGCGGTATTTGTCGATTATCTGCTATCCGCAGAGCGCGGGTTGAGCGGGACTCGATCTCCCCCCACGAGGGGGAGATCGGCAGCTTCGCGGGCGTCGCTCAATCCGGCCCGAACCCAGGGCTCGTCGGGCTGCCGTCGTCGAGCTTCGACAGCCACTCGACCAACGTTGACCTATATCGGGTCAGGCCCTTGTAGTTGCCGAGTTCGTCGGGCAGGTCGCGGATGACACGGTGCAGGCGCCGGGCCCATTTTGGTTGCGTCACCAGCTCATCCATCTTGATCAGATAGCAGCGGATCGGAAAGACGATGCCGTTCGAGCGCGGCAGGCGCCAAAAACTCTGCAGCTCGACGCGCAGATGCACTTTGTCGCCGACATTCTCCGGCGTCACCGTAGCCCGGTCCGGACCCCATTTGTGATAGTTTTCGGGGCTGGTGTCGAGGCGCGGATTGATGGTCATCGTCCAGTTCAGGCGCCTGGCCGGCTTGCCTTGCTGGATGTTGGTGAGGAATTTCAGCGCCCTGACAAAAATCCCCTTCTCATGCGCCAGCGGCACCGGCGCGTGCCATTCGAAAAAGTTCATGCCGATGTCGAAATCGAGCGACCAGTCGGCTTGGGTGGTGACCATGCCGGCATCCATCCACAGATTGCCGTCGCGCTGGTCGAGGATGCAGAAGTCGCCCTGGCTCTGGCGGGTGATGTACTCCATCGGGCCGTAAGGCAGCGTCGAGGTGTCGCCGAAGGTGAAGGTGTCGTCGATGCCGAGCGGCCGGTTGATCCAGCGCCAGCGGTCGCCGTCGCGGGTCAGTGTGAAATGTTCGGGATAGCCCAGCGCCTGCTGCTCCATCAGCAGTTCCAGCAGGTCCCAGCCGGCCAGCGTCATGTGCGGCAGCGACTGGCAGCGCAGCGGGTCCTCGGCCAGCACCAGCGCCCGGTCCTGCATCTCGGCGACATAGTGCTCGTCGACGTCGATCAGGTTTTCCAGCACGCTGCCTTTCGGCCCGACGACATGCGGCTCGATGTTGACCGCATACATGTAGGCGTCTTCGTGGAAAGGGAACGGGAAGCGCCTGATGTGCTCAGGGCTGTTCCTGAAGGTGAAGTCGTCGCGGAACGTTTCCTTGCGAAAGGTGATGCCCATGATTTCCTCCTAGCGCTCCAGGACCAGCGACCGGCCCTCGAAGCGCGACACGCACGGCATGATCTTCTTGCCCGAACGGTGCTCTTCCTCGCTCAGCCAGTGGTCGTTGTGGATGAACTTGCCGTCGCAAGAGATGACGTTGGTTTCGCACTGGCCGCAGACGCCGCCGCGGCAGAGATAGGGCGGATCGACGCCGGCCGCTTCGATCGCTTCCAGCAGGCTCTGCTGCTCATCGACGCGGATCGTCTTGCCGCTGACGGCAAGCGTCACGTCGAAAGGCAGGCCAGGCTGGGGGGCCGCGAAATGCTCGAAATGCACGGTTTCCGATGGCCAACCGAGGCTTGCCGCGCGATCACGCACCCAGTTGATCATGCCGGCCGGGCCGCAGACATAGAGATGCGTGCCGAGCGGCTGCGTCGACAGCAGCCGGTCGAGTTCGATGCGCTCGTCAAGGTCGTCATGATAGAGCCTGACCCGTCGGTCGTAGCGCTCGCGCAGCACATCGGCATAGGTGCCGAGCGATGCGGTGCGGCAGGTGTAGTGCAGTTCGAAATTGCCGCCTTCCGCCGCAAGCTGAGCGGTCTGCGCCATGAACGGCGTGATGCCGATGCCGCCGGCCAGCATCAGATGTTTTTTGGCGCGCAGGTCGAGCGAGAACAGATTGACGGGATAGCTGACCACCATCTCCATGCCGGGCTTGACGTTCCGGTGCATGAACAGCGAGCCGCCGCGGCCGACATCGTCGCGGCGCACCGAGATCGTGTATTCGCGCGTGTCGAGCGGCGAGCCCATCAGCGAATAGGGGTTGAGCCTGGTGCGTTCGCCGTCGCGCATCTCGACCACGACATGGGCGCCGCCGGAAAAGGTCGGCAGCAACTCGCCGTCGCGCCGGCGGAAATGGAAGCGGGTGACGAGGTCGTTGACCGGGACGACGTCGCTGACCACGACATCGAGTTTTGTTGTTCCGGCGCTCATCGGAAAACCTCCTCCATCGGAGGAATCTCGCTGCGATCCTCGGCGTTGATGCAGACGCCCTGGAACGCCGCGATGCGCCTGGAATAATGATCGCGCACCAGAAGCAGCAGGCCGCAATGCGCGCAGGTCGCCGGCTGCGTCGTCACATTCTCGGTGATGCCCTTGCAGTGGACGCATTGCATGCGCCGCGCCAGCGAACCGCGGTGCTCGGTCTGGATCGAAGTGTGGTCGATGCCGGCTTCAAGCGCCACCTGCATCGCCTGGCCGATCAGGCCCTCAGTGCCGGCGAGATAGAGGCGCAGGCCCATATGCGCATTTGCCAGTGTCTGCCTAAGCCGTGGCAGCAGGCTGGCGAAGGATGGCGACAGATGAAACTGCACCGGTCTCAGCGCTTCGAGGGCTGCGGTGTGTTTGCCGTCAGGCCCGGGAATGAAGACGATGTCGGCGTCGTCGAAAAACCCGGGCGGCGCCCTCCCGGCCATCTCCGCTATCGCCAGCGCCCCTTCCGCATCCGCGATAAAAAGATGATGCTTGCCGGGCTGCGGAGACAAGGTTCCGTAAACAGGCCGGCTGATGATGCTTTTGGCTGCCATTTAAGTCTTCGTGCCTTCGAGCGCTTCACCGTTTCATAGAAACGGCGGACCGCTCTATCTCTTTGCTTTGACGCAATTCCGGACGGAAAACCGTTTCACACTTTTCCTGGAATTGCTCGAACCCCTCGCCGTCGACTATGCCTCAACCTTTCGCCGTGCGCTTGGTCTTCTTGGGATCGTCGAATGGCAATGGCTGGGCGGTGGCCTTGATGGCGCCGCTCCTGTTGCGGATTTCGAGCTTGGTGTCCTTGACCGCGCAGTCGACGTCGAGGCGGGCGATGCCCATCGATTTCTCGACCAGCGGCGAATACATGGCGCAGGTCACCACGCCCACCTTCTTGCCGTCGCGATAGACCAGCGCACCCTCATCGGCCGGCTCCTTGCCGTCGAGCAGAACGCCGTAGATCTTGAAGCGCTCCTTACCCTTGAGGCGATAATGCTCCTCGGCGCCGCGAAAGCCGGTCTTTCCGGGGCTGACGGTGAAGTCGAGGCCGAGTTCCCACAGCGTGTCGCCGGGTCCTTCGTTCTCGAACGGGTATTTCTGCGAATTGTCGTAGGGGTAGAACAGCAAGTAGCTTTCCACCCGCAGCATGTCGAGGGTGGTGAAGCGGCACGGAATGATGCCGGCGCTCTTGCCCTCGTCGAGAATCCTGTCCCAGATCGTGCCGGCATCCTGGCCGCGGCAGAAGATCTCGTAGCCGCGCTCGCCGGTGTAGCCGGTGCGCGAGATCATGACGGGCAAACCGAACAGTTGCGTCTGCATATGATGGAAATAGTTGAGGTCGCGAATGCCCGGCACGTGCTTGGCCAGATAGTCGACGGCGGTTGGCCCCTGCAGCGAAAGATCGTGCAGATTGTCGTCGAAGCGCAGCGACACGTCGCGGCCCATAGCCGCCCGCTGCAATTCTTCATGGCCGGTGCCCGAACCATGCACGACCATCCAGGCATTGGGGCCGGTGCGGTAGAGGATGCAATCGTCGGTGAATTTTCCCGCCTCGTTCAGCATGCAGGCATAGGCCGACTTGCCGGGATAGATCTTTTCGACGTCGCGCGTCGTCGCCAGGTCGATCAGGTGTGAAGCATGCGGCCCGGTGATGTGCACCTTCTTGAGGCCGGAGACATCCATCAGGCCAGCCTTGGTGCGGATGGCGATGTACTCCTCGTCGGCATCCTTGTCGTAGGTCCAGGCGGTTCCCATGCCGCTCCAGTCTTCGAGCTTCGAACCGAGCGCTCGGTGGCGATCCGCCAGGGTCGAAAATCTCCAGGATGCCGTCATCCGCTCGTCCTCCGTTTCGATAATGCTCTGCTGTTCCCTGCCCCCTGCGCAGTGGCGGGAGCTTTGACCGAATATTGATCGCAAACGCCAGGACGCCGCAATACCCATAAGCAATTAATTTCATTGTCAGGCAAAATCCACCGCGCAAAGCAAACAGTTAACCTCACGTAAATCGCGCTTGACAATTGCGGGATTCGGACTGAATTTATGAAAAAAATTTCACTCTCTTGAAAGAGGGCAGCGGCCGGCCAATTCGGGGCCTGGCGTTGGAAAAAGGGGAAAACCGATGTCAGACATGCAACAGCGCATCGAAGCGCTGTACCGCTCCGACGTGCGCGGATCTGCGCTCCTGATCGTCTGCCTGTGGGCGACGATCCTCTTCGTCCTGCTCATGACATGGCCCTACATCCCGCACAGCGGCATCAAGGCCGTGGTCGCGATCGCCGCCGCCGCCGTGCTGATCTTCAACACGGCCGCCATCCTGGCGATGGTCAAGCACTACAAGGAAGACAAGGAATTCATCTACGGGCTCGACATCAAGAACGCCGACGCATTCCGCAACCGCAAGTCCTGAGGGGTAGAAGAAATGTCCCGCTACACGCCGCCGGAGCAGAGCAAGGCCGGGCAGGTTTTCGACATCGCCGTCGTCGTCGTCGCCATTTTCGTGGCGCTGTGGCTGCCGCTGAAACTGGGCCTCGCCGGTGCGGCGAAATCCATCGACGCGCTCGACGCCAAGACGTGGGAAGCGCTCGGCCAGAACCCGACCATGGCCTCGATCTGGGAAAAGCTCGGCTACACGCCCGAGACCGCGCACGACATCATCCAGAACCGCTTCCATTATGTCATCGACTGGCCGACGCTGATCATAATGGCTGCGGTGCTGATAGGCTATTTCGTCTTCCTGTTTCGCGCATCCGACCGCGAATATCGCGACGTCATCAACGAAAAATTCGACGACAAGTAAGAGTTCTGAGGACGATTTAATTCGGGGACACGATCATGTGGGTGGCACTCTCTTACGCATGCTGGGGCATCTCGATCGTGCTCGCTTTGTGGATGCTTTACGACTGGTTCAAGGTCGACACGACCTTCTCCGAAGAGGTGCTGACCTCGTCGCGCGAAGGCGAACTGGAAGCCACTTCCGAAAAACACCGGATCTGAGTGAGGATTGAACAATGACGATCGCACTTGAACCGGCTGCCCCGGCTGTCCAAGGGGACAGAGTTTCACTCCTGCGCGTGCTCGGACCGGCCCATGTCTGGGCGCTCGGCGTCGGCATCGTCCTGGTCGGCGAATTCACCGGCTGGAATTTCTCGGCGGACAAGGGTGGCGCGCTGGCCGCGCTCATCGTCTGCTGGGTCGTCGGATTGCTCTACACCTCGGTCGCGATGATCGATTCCGAGGTGACATCGACCGTGGCCGCCGCTGGCGGCCAGTATGCGCAGGCAAAGCACATCGTCGGACCGCTGATGGCGTTCAACGTCGCGCTGTTCCTGGTCTTTGCCTACACGATGCTCGAAGTGTCCGACGCCATCCTGCTCGGCGACACCATCGTCGCCAAGGCCGGCGTCGAAGGGCTCACCCACAATTCCTTCATCGCCGCGACCATCGTCGTGCTGGCGTGGCTGAACTATCGCGGCGTGCTGATGACGCTCAACGTCAACTTCGTCATCACCGCGATCGCCTATATCTCGATCGTCATCCTGTTCTTTTCGGTCAGCCCGTGGACGCAAGGCGCGGTGCTGAAGCTGAACGAACTGGTCACCCCAGGCAATGCGCTTCCCTATGGCTGGATCGGCGTCATCGCCGCCTTCCAGTTCGGCATATGGTACTATCTCGGCATCGAAGGCACCACACAGGCCGCCGAGGAAGTGCGCTCCCCGGCCCGCTCGCTGCCTTACGGCACCATGGCCGGCATGATCACGCTTTTGATCGCGGCGGCCATGACCTGGTATGTCTGCGCCTCCCTGATGCCCTGGGAATATCTCGGCATCACCTACTATCCACTGTGGGACGCCGGCAAGCTGACCGGCAGCCCGCTGCTCGAGAACCTGTTGTTCGTCGCCACGCTGCTCGCCGCGCTGGCGTCGGCCAATGGCTGCATCAACGATGCGGCGCGCGCCTGGTTCTCGCTCGGCCGCGACCGCTATCTGCCGACATGGTTCTCGGCCGTGCATCCGAAATATCGCACGCCCTATCGCTCGATCCTGTTCCTGCTGCCGATCGCGCTGGCCTTCGCCTTCATCGCCGACCTCAACCAGGCGATCACCTTTTCGATCCTGTCGGGGGTGCTGCAATACACGTTCATGAGCATCAACATCATCATGTTCCGCAAGAAATGGCCGCTGGGCTCGATCCGCCGAGGCTACACCCACCCCTTCCATCCGATCCCGGCCATGGTGCTGTTCTGCCTGTGCGTGGTGACCTTCTTCGCCATCTTCCTCGGCTTCGGCTCGCAGCTGATCGCCATGGTCGCCTTCTACTTCCTGATCTCGCTGTGGTTCCACTTCTACCGTTACAAATTCGTGCGGCGCGGCGACCAGTTCACCATGCCGTGGCCAAAGCCGCAGGGTTATTGATGGGAGTAGGCCCGTCCGGATCCCGGGCGGGCCTGGCATGAGAAAATGTCCGATCTGACATCAGCACTGCTGGCCGGGGCCATTGTCCTGGTTGTCGTTCTCCACCTTGCCTGGCAAGCGCGTGCCAGCCGCAGCAGGGCATCGATGGCGCTCGCCGTCGAGCAGGACCGCATCCGCACAATCATCGCCGATGCTGCCAATGTTTCGGATGGCACCGCCGGCGTCATCACCTGGGAAGGATCCTGGAACAGCAAACGTGTCCAGGTGCGCACCATCGTCGATACGCTGGCGACGCGCAAACTGCCGGCGCGCTGGCTCAGTGTTTCGATCACCGAAGAGGTCGCGGTACCAGCCACCTTCGACATGATGATGCGGCCGGGCTCGCCGACGACCTTCTCCAATTTCGATCATCTCGAGCATACGCTGCCCAAGGCTCCGGGATTTCCCGCCGAGTCGGTGCTGCGCACCGACCGCAGGGCGGCGCGCTTTCCGCAAGGCCTGATCGCCAGCCATATCGAGATCTTTTCCGAAGGGCGCGCCAAGGAACTGCTGATCACGCCCAAGGGTATACGCATCGTCTGGCTTCTGGCCGAAGCCGAGCGGGCGCGCTATGGCGTTTTCCGGCAGGCCGAATTCGGCGACGCCGCACTCGATCCCGCGCTGATCGAAAGGCTGCTGATGTCGGTGTCGGCGCTTCGCGACGCGATCAACAAAAGCGAACGGCAGGCCGCATGACCAGTTCCGCCACTGCACCCGCCAATCCCTATCTGGTTCTCGGCGCCGCAATCGTGCTGCCGGGAAGCGGGCACGTCATTCTGGGCGTGCCGGTGCGCGGCCTTCAATTCCTTTTCTTCATGGTGATCCTGGCATGGGTGACGGCCAAGATCGCGCCGCCCGATGCCAGCTTCGTCGGCCGTCACGCCGGCGGCTTCCTGATCTATGCTTTGTCGATCCTGGACGCCTACAAGCTCGCCCGCATCCGCACCGCCAAATGGGTTCACAACGCCCGGCAAGGCAACGATAGTGGGCAGAGCGGCATTGAGACGCATAGGTAATTAGAGGAATATTTTTTTCATACGATTGAATTTGCGGACCTCATTCGATACATCATTTTCAGAGTTGCAAACGATCTCTTAGCTACAAAACGTCGGGAGGCTGACATGTGTGGAATTGTCGGACTGTTTTTGAAGGACAAGTCGCTGGAACCCCAGCTTGGCGCGATGCTGTCGCAGATGCTGATCTCGCTCAGCGATCGCGGTCCCGATAGCGCCGGCATCGCCATCTATGGCGCGCCGTCCAAGAATGAGGCCAAGATCACCATCCAGTCGGCCAAGCCCGACCGCGATTTCCGCGGCCTCGAGGCGGAGCTCGCCAAGGCCATCGGCACGCCGGTGACGATCGCGGTGAAATCCACCCATGCAGTCGTCAGGACCACCCCCGCGAAGATCGATGAAGCGCGCGAAACCATCCAGGCGCTGCGCCCCGACATCCGCATCATGGGCGCCGGCGACGTGGTCGAGATCTACAAGGAAGTCGGCCTGCCCGAGGCAGTCGTCGATCGCTTCGATGTCCGCAAGATGACCGGCACACATGGCATCGGCCATACCCGCATGGCGACGGAATCGGCGGTGACGACGATGGGCGCGCATCCGTTCTCGACCGGCGCCGACCAGTGCCTGGTGCACAATGGCTCGCTGTCGAACCACAACAATGTCCGCCGCGAACTGATCCGCGAAGGCATGACCTTCGAAACCGAGAACGACACCGAAGTCGCTGCCGCCTATCTCTCGTCACAGATGGCGCATGGCAAGAATCTCGGCGAGGCGCTGGAAGGCACGCTCTCCGACCTCGACGGCTTCTTCACCTTCGTCGTCGGCACCAAGAACGGCTTTGGCGTGGTGCGCGATCCGATTGCCTGCAAGCCAGCCGTGATGGCCGAAACCGACCAATATGTCGCCTTCGGCTCGGAATATCGCGCGCTGACCAAACTGCCCGGCATAGACAATGCGAGGGTCTGGGAACCCGAGCCCGCAACCGTCTATTTCTGGGAGCATTGAGTTCATGCCGGCAACCACGCTTTCAAAAACCGCGGCACACGACCCTCGGGTCTTCGATCTCGACCAGTTGTCGCTGCGCGAACTCAACCAGGCGCTGCACAATCTGGCTCCCGGCTCGAACGAAACGGCATGGGAAGTGCTGAACCCGAAAGGCAGCCATTCGGTGGCCGTTGGCGTCGACCAGCCTGTTGCCATCGATGTGCGCGGCAGCGTCGGCTATTACTGCGGCGGCATGAATTCCGGCAGCACCATTACCGTGCATGGCTCGGCAGGGCCTGGAGTCGGCGAGAACATGATGTCGGGCTCGATCACCATCAAAGGCGACGCCAGCCAGTATGCCGGCGCCACCGGCAAGGGCGGCCTGCTGGTCATCGAAGGCAACGCCTCGTCGCGCTGCGGCATTTCGATGAAGGGCATCGATATCGTCGTGCATGGAAATATCGGCCATATGTCGGCCTTCATGGCGCAGTCAGGCAATCTGGTGGTGTTGGGCGATGCCGGCGATGCGCTCGGCGATTCCATCTACGAGGCGCGGCTCTTCGTGCGCGGCAAGGTCGACAGCCTCGGCGCCGACTGCATCGCCAAGGAAATGCGGACCGAGCATCTGGAATTGCTGCAGGGCCTGCTCGACCGCGCCGGCGTCACCGGCGTCAAGCCGTCGGAGTTCAAGCGCTACGGCTCGGCGCGTACCCTCTATAATTTCAATATCGACAACGCCGACGCGTATTGAGGCAGCATGACCTACAGGAACCCGCCGACGACGCCGCGCAAATCCGCGACCTTCGACGACTACACGCTTTCCGAGATCCGCCGTGCCGCGGCGACCGGCATCTATGACATCCGTGGCGCCGGCGCCAAGCGCAAGCTGCCGCATTTCGACGACCTACTGTTCCTCGGCGCCTCGATCTCGCGTTACCCGCTCGAAGGCTATCGCGAGCGCTGCGACACATCGGTCGTGCTCGGCTCTCGCCATGCCAAGAAGCCGATCGAGTTGAAGATTCCGATCACCATTGCCGGCATGAGCTTCGGCTCGCTGTCGGGTCCGGCCAAGGAAGCGCTCGGACGCGGCGCTACCCTGTCGGGCACCTCGACCACGACGGGCGACGGCGGCATGACCGAGGAGGAGCGCGGCCATTCCAAGCAACTGGTCTATCAATATCTGCCGTCGCGCTACGGCATGAACCTGCGCGATCTGCGCCGCGCCGATGCGATCGAGGTCGTCGTCGGCCAGGGCGCCAAGCCGGGTGGCGGCGGCATGCTGCTTGGCCAGAAGATTTCGGATCGTGTCGCCGAAATGCGCACGCTGCCGAAAGGCATCGACCAGCGCTCGGCCTCACGCCATCCCGACTGGACCGGACCCGACGATCTCGAGATCAAGATCCTCGAATTGCGCGAAATCACCGACTGGGAAAAACCGATCTACGTCAAGGTCGGCGGCGCGCGCCCCTATTATGACACGGCGCTTGCCGTGAAGGCCGGCGCCGATGTCGTTGTCGTCGACGGCATGCAGGGCGGCACCGCCGCCACCCAGGAAGTGTTCATCGAAAATGTCGGCCAGCCGACGCTTGCCTGCATCAGGCCGGCCGTGCAGGCGCTGCAGGACCTCGGCATGCACCGCAAGGTGCAGTTGATCGTCTCCGGCGGCATTCGCAACGGCGCCGATGTCGCCAAGGCGCTGGCGCTCGGCGTCGACGCGGTCTCGATCGGCACGGCGGCCCTTGTCGCGCTCGGCGACAACGATCCGCGCTGGGAGGCGGAGTACAACGAGCTTGGCACCACGGCCGGCGCCTATGACGATTGGCACGAGGGGCGCGACCCCGCCGGCATCACCACGCAGGATCCGGAACTGATGAAGCGGGTCGATCCGGTGACTGCCGGGCGCCGGCTGGCGAACTACCTCAAGGTGATGACGCTTGAGGCTCAAACGATCGCCCGCGCGTGCGGCAAGAACAGCCTGCACAATCTCGAACCCGAGGACCTGGTCGCGCTGACGATCGAGGCAGCCGCCATGGCCGGCGTGCCGCTGGCCGGCACCAACTGGATACCGGGGAAGAACGGCTTCTGATCAACGAAGGGCCGATTCCCGCATACTCGGGAACAACAATCGATAAAAATGGGGAACTACCGTGGCAACTGATCTTGCTGAATTCGCAAGGGCGAAAAACGTCAAATATTTCATGATTTCCTACACTGACCTGTTCAGTGGCCAGCGTGCCAAGCTGGTGCCGGCGCAGGCGATATCAGACATGCAGAAGGACGGCGCCGGCTTTGCCGGTTTCGCCACATGGCTGGACCTGACGCCGGCGCATCCCGACATGCTTGCGGTGCCGGATCCGGATTCGGTGATCCAGCTGCCGTGGAAGCCTGAGGTCGCCTGGGTGGCGGCCAACTGCATCATGGACGACAAGGAGGTCGACCAGGCGCCGCGCAACACACTGAAGCGGCTGATCGCGGAAGCCGCCAGCGACGGCATGCATGTCAAGACCGGCGTCGAGGCCGAGTTCTTCCTGATCTCGCCTGACGGCAAGACGATCTCCGACGAATACGACACGGCCTCAAAACCCTGCTACGACCAGCAAGCGGTGATGCGGCGCTACGACGTCATCGCCGAGATCTGCGACCACATGCTGGCGCTCGGCTGGGGCGCCTATCAGAACGACCATGAGGACGCCAACGGCCAGTTCGAGATGAACTGGGCCTTCGACGACGCGCTGGCGACCGCCGACAAGCACTCGTTCTTCAAATTCATGGTCAAGTCGATCGCGGAAAAGCATGGCCTGCGCGCGACCTTCATGCCGAAGCCCTTCCAGGGCCTGACCGGCAATGGCTGCCATGCGCATATCTCGGTCTGGGACAAGGCCGGCAAGACCAACGTCTTCGCCGACAATTCGATGGAGCTCGGCCTGTCGGCCAAGGGCAGGAATTTCCTCGGCGGCATCATGAAACATGCCTCCGCACTGGCCGCGATCACCAACCCGACGGTGAATTCCTACAAGCGCATCAACGCGCCGCGCACCATTTCGGGCGCGACCTGGGCACCGAACACGGTGACCTGGACCGGCAACAACCGCACCCACATGGTGCGGGTGCCCGGCCCCGGCCGCTTCGAGCTGCGGCTGCCGGATGGCGCCGCCAATCCCTATCTCCTGCAAGCGGTCATCATCGCCGCCGGCCTCGACGGCATTCGCTCGAAGGCCGATCCTGGCAAGCGCTACGACATCGACATGTACCAGCATGGCCATACGGTAAAGGGCGCGCCAAAACTGCCGCTCAACCTGCTCGACGCCTTGCGCGAGTTCGACAAGGACAAATCGCTCAAGGCGGCGCTGGGTGAGGATTTCTCGTCGGCCTACCTAAAGCTGAAGCACCAGGAATGGAATTCCTATGCTTCGCACTTCACGCAATGGGAGCGCGACCACACGCTGGATATTTGACCACCAGCGCGACGCGAGCGACCTCGGAATGAACTGATGAAATATTCGATCTTCTCGCTCGCTCGTGCCGCCCTGTCCGGCCACAAGAACTGGCAGCGCACCTGGCGCGACGCCACGCCGAAGGATCGCTACGACGTGGTGATCATCGGCGGCGGCGGGCACGGGCTGGCCACCGCCTGGTTCCTCGCCAGCGAGTACGGCATCAAGAATGTCGCCGTGCTCGAAAAAGGCTGGATCGGCTCCGGCAATGCCGGCCGCAACACCACCATCATCCGCTCCAATTACGGTCTGCCCGGCAACACCGGCTTCTACGAATTGTCGATGAAGCTGTGGGAGCGGATGGAGCAGGACCTCAACTACAATGCGATGGTCAGCCAGCGCGGCGTCATCAACCTCTACCATTCCGATGCGCAGCGCGACGCCTATGCGCGGCGCGGCAACACTATGCGCATCAACGGCATCGACGCCGAACTGCTCGACCTCGCTGCCGTCAGGAAGATGATCCCGTTCCTGAACTTCGACAATGCGCGCTTTCCCGTGCAAGGCGGGCTGTTGCAGCGGCGCGGCGGCACGGCGCGGCACGATGCGGTGGTCTGGGGCTATGCGCATGCGGCGAGCGAACTCGGCGTCGACATCATCCAGAATTGCGAAGTCACCGGTTTTGTCAGGGACGCCAATGGCAAGGTGACCGGCGTCGAGACGTCGCGCGGCAAGATCGGCGCCGGAAAGGTTGGCATGGCGGTCGCCGGCTCCTCGTCGCGCGTCGCAGCAATGGCCGGTCTGCGCCTGCCGATCGAGAGCCACGTGCTGCAGGCCTTCGTCTCCGAGGCGATCAAGCCGCTCATCCCGGGCGTCATGACCTTCGGCGCCGGCCATTTCTACGTCAGCCAGTCCGACAAGGGCGGCCTCGTCTTCGGCGGCGATATAGACGGCTACAATTCCTACGCCCAGCGCGGCAACATGCCTGTGATGGAAGACGTCTGCGAGGGCGGCATGGCGCTGATGCCGATGATCGGCCGCGTGCGCCTGCTGCGCCAGTGGGGCGGCATCATGGACATGTCGATGGATGGTTCACCGATCATCGACAAGACGCCCGTCGACGGGCTCTATCTCAACGCGGGCTGGTGCTATGGCGGCTTCAAGGCGACGCCAGGGTCCGGTTTTGTCTTTGCGCACCTCCTGGCTCGCGACGAGTCGCATGAAGAAGCGGCACGGTTCCGCCTAGACCGGTTCCGAACTGGCGCCATGATCGACGAAAAGGGCCAGGGCGCCCAACCGAACCTGCATTGAAGGCGGTTTAGAAGAAATGCGCATTGCCTGTCCTTTCTGCGGTGAACGCGAACTCGGCGAGTTCACCTATCTCGGCGACGCCAAGCCGGTGCGGCCCGAGGCCGGCGCCTCGGAAGACGAGGTCTTCGACTATGTCTATCTGCGCGACAATGTCGCCGGCGCGACCAGCGAATATTGGTACCATGGCGGTGGTTGCCGGGCTTGGCTGAAGGTCACCCGCAACACGCTGACGCACGAGATTTCCTCCATCGAACCGGCGGCTGGTGCCGGCGCTGCGAAGGTTGGTGCGTGATGGCCGGCGCGCAGACACACCGGCTCGGCAATCGCGGGCTTGTCGACCGCTCGGCACCGCTGAACTTCCGTTTCGACGGCAAGGCTTTCTCCGGCTTCCAGGGCGACACGCTCGCCTCGGCGCTGATCGCCAACGGCGTCAAGCTGGTCGGCCGCTCATTCAAATACCATCGCCCGCGCGGCATCCTGACTGCGGGCTCGGAAGAACCCAATGCGCTGGTTGAGCTGCGCACCGGGGCACGGCGCGAGCCGAACACCAAGGCGACGACGGCCGAACTCTATGACGGGCTCGAGGCCGCCAGCCAGAACCGTTGGCCGTCGCTGCGCCACGACGTGATGTCGGTCAACCAGCTGTTCGCGCCGATCTTCGTTGCCGGCTTCTACTACAAGACATTCATGTGGCCGGCGAAGTTCTGGGAAGCGATCTATGAGCCGGCGATCCGCCGCGCCGCAGGCCTTGGCCGTGCCGCCGGCCTTGCCGATCCCGACCACTACGACAAGGCATGGGCGCATTGCGACGTGCTGATCGCCGGCTCCGGCCCGGCTGGTCTGGCCGCGGCGTTGGCAGCCGGCCGCGCAGGCGCCCGCGTCATCCTGTGCGAGGAGGATTTTGTCCTCGGCGGCCGTCTGCTGTCGGATGGCGGAATGATCGACGGCGAACCTGCGGCCGAGTGGATTTCGCGGACGCTGGCTGAACTGGCTGGTATGCCCGACGTCCGCGTCATGACCCGCACGACGCTGTTCGGCGTCTACGATGGCGGCACCTATGGCGCCATTGAGCGGGTCAACGACCATTTGCCCTCGCCGCCCGAGCACCAGGTGCGCCAGCGCCTGTGGCGGATCGTGGCGAAGCGCTGCGTCGTGGCAGCCGGCGCCATCGAACGGCCGATCGTCTTTGCCGGCAACGACACGCCCGGCGTGATGATGGCCTCCGCCATGCGCACCTATGTCGCGCGCTACGCCGCTACACCGGCAAAGCGGATCGCACTTTTCACCAACAATGAGGACGGCTGGCGCACCGTCGAGACGGCGCTCGGTGCCGGCCTGCAGATAGCGGCGGTCATCGATGCACGGCCCGAAATATCGCCGGCGCATCGTTCGCTGGCCTCGAAGGGCGGCTTCCCGGTGCTGCACGGTTCCGTCAGTGGCATCGACGGCGGCAAGGATGGCGTCAGGAAAATCGCGGTGTCGCTGACCGGCGGCGCGCGCGCCGAGGTCGAAGC
>NZ_RZRW01000770.1:0-2187 GCF_003998745.1 Mesorhizobium sp. M7A.F.Ca.US.014.04.1.1
CGCCGTGATGGAGATACGCCCCTCCAAAGCTTTCCCAATGCGCCGCCGTTAGCTGGCGATGCGCGGCAAGAGCTTGGCAGTGTAGCCTCAACACCAGGTTACACGCGGCGATCATCGCTCTAAACTTCATAAAAATTTGTCTGAGTCCGGATCGTCCTGGGCAGGCTACTCTTAACGGAGAAGCGCCAGCCGCTGGGCGATACTATCGGACGGAGGCGAGGTTCACCCTTTCGAAAGTCCTGGCCGCGCCGGCCTCGCGCATCGCCGGGGGCAGCGTTTCCCAGGCCCGGATCAGCTCTCCGATGGAAGCTGCTTCCATCTTGCGCATGACATTGCCGCGGTGAAGCTTGACGGTCACTTCACTGATGCCGAGGTCGAAAGCGATCTGTTTGTTGAGGCGCCCACGCGCCACTTCATGCAGCACCTCGCGCTCGCGCGGGGTCAGCGTCTCGACACGCTCGATGTTGCGCTTGACGACCACCGCATCCGCCCGCCGCTTGGCATCCACCGCAATGCCCGCGATCACGGCGTCAAGGAGTGTTTGGTCGCGCACCGGTTTGGTGAGAAAATCCACGGCGCCCGCCTTCATCGCCTGGACAGTCATCGGTATGTCGCCATGCCCGGTCAGGAAGATGATGGGCTTGGGATTGCCGTTTGTCGCAAGATGGTGCTGTAGATCGAGACCGCTTGCCCCTGGCATGCGCACGTCGAGGATCAAGCATCCGGGGCTGTTCAAGACGTCCGCGTCGAGCAATTCGCGGGTCGAGGCAAAGCAGACCGGCTCAAAGCCCATCGACAGGATCAACTCCGACAGTGCTTCGCGAACAGACGCATCGTCATCGACAATGATGACGAGCGGCTGCTGCGGCTCAGCCTTCCGCTGCCGTGACACCGGCGCCGATCTCTGCAAGAGTGGTTGGTCAACTCTCATGTTCATCCCTCGGTTTCCTGGTTGGCTAAAGCGTTGGCCACCGCCGCAAGCAGGGCCTGGCCGTCGAATGGCTTGCGGAAAAACCCGCTGATGCCCTTGGCACGGTACTGATCCGCTATCTCGTGGCGGCCGGTGATCAGGAACACCGGTAGGTCCGCACGCGTCTTCTTGACCTGGTCACGAAGTTCAAAGCCGTCCGTTCCAGGCATCCCGATATCGGTAATGAGCAAGTCCACGTCGGAGAGCCCGCTGACGAGCAGTGATCCCGCCGACGAGAAGCTGCGGGGAGCATAGCCCGCAGACTCCAAAAGGTTCTCGAGCGACTCGAGCAATCTTGGGTCGTCATCGACAATCGCCACGACAGGTCGCACCTTGCTCACACTCCGTTCCCTCCCGTTCGTCGAGAGTGGCTGATCGGTATCTCCAACCGCTCCGCCATGCGCACGAGATCAGCGAGTGATGCCGCAACCATTTTCTGCATCACGTTCCGTCTATGGATTTGCAGCGTGACCTCGCTGATCCCCAACTCAGCCGCGGCCTGTTTGTTCAGCAGGCCACTCACAACGAGCGGCAGCACCTCGCGTTCTCGCTGCGTGAGCTCTTGATAGCGTTGCCTCAACACGGTGAGTTCGGCGCGCTCTGATCGCCTTTCCCGGTCCTGGGCGATCGCTGCCCGGATCGCGACCATGAGGTCCGTATCGCTGAAAGGCTTTGTCAGGAAGTCCACAGCGCCGTGCTTGATCGCACGCACAGAGGACGGGATGTCGCCATGCCCCGTTATGAAGACGATCGGCGGATGATCGCCCTCGGCGATCTGCTTCTGCAGATCTAGACCGTTGATGTCAGGCAATTCCACATCGAGGATCAGGCAGGCGGGGACGTCCGGCTTGTCGGCAAGGACATAGTCGCCGGCCGATCCGAACGCTACGGCGCGCATGCCATGGGACTCCAGAAGCTCACCAAGCGCTTCCCGAATACGCACGTCGTCATCGACGATGAAGACCATTTGATCGTGGGGCGTCATGCTGCCGCTTTCATTTCAACTGGCATCGTGAAGACGAACGCCGTTCCGTGCGGATCGTTCTTCTCCACCCACAACCGTCCGCCATGGGACTCGACGATCGAACGGCAGATCGCGAGTCCCATGCCCATGCCGTGCTCTTTCGTCGTAAAGAACGGCTCGAATATTCGGTCAGGAAACTCAATGCCCGTGCCACAATCGCTGATCTCGATCTGGATCGCGTCCCCTATCCGGC
>NZ_RZRW01000771.1:0-2180 GCF_003998745.1 Mesorhizobium sp. M7A.F.Ca.US.014.04.1.1
ACACTGTTGCTCCACATCCTAACGTTCTCTGCCACAGGCACCTTCATCGCAAAATCGCCGAAGTGATCCTCAAAGTCAGGCCCAAGCGTGGTCGGATCGAGCGTAAACAACCCGTCGATGCCGCGTGCTTCCGGGAAGGTCTCGAGCAGCGCGCCGCCAGCGGCCGCAGCGAGCGCTGGAATGCGCATCTGCTGCACCAGCCAAGGCAGGATCGAACGATCGCCCAGCATGCCGGCGCCACGCACGGCTAGCGACGCCGTGTCGGGCGACTTGAGCAAGCCACCCATGAAGGCGCGGACGTCGTCCTGTGGCCCTGCCTTGATCAAGGCTCGCAAAGCCGTCGGTGCATTTGGCCCATTGGTGGCCGCAACCTTTCGCAACTCCGCCCTCGCCAAATCCCCGCGGTCAAGTTCGTTCAGTGTCCAGGCTGCCCATAGCCGCACGCTTCCGTCGTCGGCATCTAGCGCGCCAGCAACTTCGTGCACCAGATCGAGGCGTTGCAGTACCCCCGCCAAATGCAGGCTGTTTGCCCGCACGCGGACGTCAGGATCGCGCATCAGATTCGTCAACAGAGCTTTTGGGTCGACCCCATGTTCGCGGCAGGCCGCGACAGCGAGATAGCGTAGGAACGCGTCTTGCGCGCTGATCCAACGCCGTACCAAGGGACTAATCGTTTCGGCCTTATGCCATGCCAGTGCTCCGACCAGGCCCCGCGCATCGTCATCCGAAGCACGGCCAAGTTCAACGGCTTGTCGGATCTTGTTATCGCTACCCTGCTCAATTGCCAACCATGTGAAAAGGAACAACTCCCCCTTTTCGGGGAAGTCCTCATAGGCAGCCTCGATGAACGGCCATGCGGCTACCCCGGCAATACGCAAGCCGTCAAGGTTTGCCTCAAGCCGCCTGCCGACGCCGTCGACCACGTTTCCCTCAGGTGGGTCCTCGGCGGCCAACGTGTCGCGCTGCGCCCACAAGAAAGCCGCCAGCTCGGCGTGCTGACCCACAATGTCCTTGACGATGCGATGTTCAACGGTACCGTCCGATTGTTGGCCGTAGCTCCCCGCGACCATCATCAATTTAAGTCGATCGAACCGCCGCGAATACGGTTGGCGGCACTGGCGTGGCTGGTAACGAAAGTACCTCTGATGGTGATGCGACCGTCTTTCTCCATCAGGATCGTTGCCTTGCCGCAGCGTAATTCGATCCGTTCTTCGGCGTGAATCCGCACGCGGTCTCCATCGCGAATAACTGCAGGTGCCGCATGCTTGCGCACCAGTTCCACGATGCGCCCGACGATGAGCGGCCGCCGCGCATCTCCGTCCTCGAACAACAAGGCGATCTCCTGGCCGATCATATCGGATGACAGTTCGGCAAGGCTGCGCGCCGCTAGTGCGGTTTCTTTCGAATTGCCCGGAAATACTACCAGAGGACCGTCTTCGCCGAAACCGAGAAACTGGCCAATTACGACGCCATCGACGCGATCACGAACCTTTTCCATGCTCTAGTTCTCCCCTATTTTCGAACCCTTCATCGTGATGTCGCTAGAAGCCTTGATGCTGATCTTTCCTGACCCTTTGACCGAAATGTCCTTGCCCTCGATCGCGATCGTGCCGTCTTTCTTCATCATGATCTTGGCCGAGCCGGTTGTGATGAGAATTTCGTCACCGGCGTCGATGACCAGCTTCTTGCCGATTTTGATCGTGCCATTGCCGGTGACAGAAATGGCACTGTCTTTGCCGACCGAGAGGGAATGCGCGCCGGCCACCGATGTCGAATCGTCCTTGCCTACCGAAGCGGTGCGTCCTCCGCCGACCGTCGAACCTTGATCCTTCGCGATGCTCTCGGTGTGGCCGCCGCCTATGGACACGCTCTGATCGGAAGCAATCGTCCAGCTGTCGCTCGCACCTATGCTGTGGTCCTGCGCTGCCCCAACCGTCACGGACCGTGTCGCGCCGATCGTGTTGGTCTGCGGCCCGCCGACGCTTCTGGTCTCCGATGCTCCGACCGTATCGACACGCGCAGCGCCAACGCTCACCGTCTGCACAATCCCCACCGTCTGCGTGTGATTGGCGTCGATGTTCTCCGTCGAGTTCGACACGACATGGATGGTCTCGTTGGCCATGACCGTCAGCGCGCGGTTGGCGCCCACTGTCTCGGTGTCGTTCGAGCCGATGTTGGTG
>NZ_RZRW01000772.1:0-2180 GCF_003998745.1 Mesorhizobium sp. M7A.F.Ca.US.014.04.1.1
GATTTCAGAACAAGGTCCGAAGCTTTTGGCTATGTCGTCGACGAGAGGGTCGACGAACCGGGTGAAATAGCTTTTCGGGGCGATCTCATGGACATCTTCCCCGCTGGCGCGGAGGACCCCGTTCGCGTCGTCCTTGGCCCAGACAGCTGCATTCGAGAGCTCAAGACCTACGATCCGATCAGTCAACTCAGCGACCAGGTTCGAGACTCGATTGCTGTCGGACCGGCATCCGAGCTGATGTTTAAAGCTGGTGATCATCCTGAGCTGACAGCGATGCGCGCGACGTCGATGGAAGAGCGCCTGGTCGCATTATATGGCGCGATGCCATCTGTCTTCGACACTGCGTCGAGCGCCTCGATCTCCTTCCTTGAAGGTATCGACGGGCAGCCGCTCGACAAAATTCTGGACCTGATCGAGGATGCACGCCGTGCCAGGCAGGAGGCTGCCGGGCGCGAGAAACCTTTGCCGGAACAATTTTACCTGTCGCGTGAAGAGTGGGATGCTTCCGTGCGCAACCGCTCCACGAGACTTGCCGTTTCTGCCGAGCGAGTTCCCAAATTCTTTCGCCTGGCCCGGCCCGGGTACGAAATCGCTGAATTCGTGACAAGGCAGACAAGCGCCGGGGCCAGGGTGGTGTTGACCGGCGATGCCTCTGAACTGCAGCGAGCAGATCGCCTGCTCAATAGAAAGCTAGGCCGGCGGGCTGAGGAAGCGGTCGACTCACCGCAAATACTTTCGGCCGCGAGAGGCTCTCTTCTCAAGGCTGGCTTCGTCCTCGATGAAGGGTTTGTCGACGCGCAATCCGGTATCGCGATGGTCGCCGCAGCCGACCTGTTTGGCCCTGCGTTGAAGGCGGATGCCGGCATGGCCGCAAGCATACTCGAACCCGAGTTGCGCATCGGCGACGTCGTCGTCCATGAAGACCATGGCCTGGGCGTGCTCGCGGCGGTCGAACAGGTCGACTTGGCTGGTCAGCACCAGGATGTTGTCAGGCTGGAATATCATGGCGGGGCTTCCTTGCTGGTTCCGGTCGACGACTTTGGGAAAATATGGCGCTACGGCTCGGAACCGGAGGCAGTGTCGCTCGATCGCCTCAACGGCGAGGGCTGGCCCAAGCGACGCGAGGCTGCGTTGCGCGAGATCGACAGGCTGGCCAAGCGCCTGGTGGGCCTTGCCGAGATGAGGTCCAGCCAGCCCGCCGAGATCATCAAGCCCTCCCGCGCGGACTTGGCCCGTTTTGCGGCGAAATTTCCCTATACCGAGACTCCTGACCAGGCCGCCGCCATCCGCGCTGTGCTCGACGACCTTTCCTCGGGGAGAACAATGAACCGGCTCGTCTGCGGTGATGTTGGCTTCGGCAAGACAGAGGTGGCTTTGCGTGCTTGCGCCGCCGCCGCCCTCTGCGGGAAACAGGTTGCGGTCATAGCGCCGACAACCGTGTTGGCACGACAGCACTATGAGACGTTCAGCCGCCGTTTCGCAGGAACGGGCCTGCAGGTCGCCCACCTGTCAAGGATGGTCGGGGCAGCAACGGCAAAAGCGGCAAAGGAGGGCCTGCGGAGCGGCCAGGTTGCGATCGACGTGGGTACTCAGGCCTTGGCGTCCAGGAGCGTCACATTCGCCAATCTTGGACTGCTGGTGATTGACGAGGAGCACCGGTTCGGCGTCAAGTTGAAGCTGGCCCTGCGGAAGATGGCGCCCTGCCTTCACACGCTGAGCATGAGCGCCACGCCGATACCGCGGACGCTGCAATCGGCGCTGTCGGGCATCCAGGATGTCAGCGTTCTAAACTCTCCGCCCGCCAAAAGACGTCCCGTCCGCACGATACTGGCGGCGTTCGATCCAGCATCGGTGCGCGCGGCCCTCTTGCGTGAATTTCACAGGGGTGGACAGAGTTTCTTCGTGGTTCCTCGCATCGAGGACATTGGCCCGGTCTCTGACCAGCTGAACAGGCTGGTGCCGGAACTCGGCGTTATGACGGCGCACGGTGAAATGAAAGGGAGGCAGCTGGACGAAGTCATGGTCGGATTCGCTGACGGTGATGGCGACATTTTGTTGAGCACCGACATCATCGAGAGTGGGCTCGATGTGCCTCGAGCCAACACCATCATTGTCTGGCGCCCGGACCGGTTCGGTCTGGCGCAGTTGCACCAGCTACGGGGTCGGGTCGGTAGAGGAGC
>NZ_RZRW01000773.1:0-2176 GCF_003998745.1 Mesorhizobium sp. M7A.F.Ca.US.014.04.1.1
GCTGAGCGTCGCGCCAGAGGCCGCCACCCGCCGCGACGCTCAGCTTTCCGGGCCGGTCGTCGTAGCGCAGCGAGGCGGCGGCGAGGCCTATCGCGGCCGCCTGCCGGGCCTCGTCGCGGATGCCGTTGATGTCCGAATTGAGCTGGCCGAGCTTCTGGTCGGTATAGTCGTTGGCCTGCTGCAGGGTCGTGGCGGCTACCTTGTCGGTGTAGTCGTTGGACGTATCGATAGCGTAAGCCACGCGGTTGTCCGTATAGCTCTTGCCGGCGGTCAGGCCCTGGTTCATCTGTTCGACATTGACCGCATCGGTCCCTTTGACGCCGGGGCCGACATTGGAGATGACGACCGGCGCGTTGACGTCGCCACCCTGCAGCGTGATGGTGTTCGACTTGACGCCGCCCGGGGCGTCATAGGTCACCGCGTTCTGGGTGAGGTTTCCGACGCCGGCTTTCAAATCCTCGATCGCCGTGTTGGTGGCGTAGAGCTGCGAGCCGTTGATCGCATCCGTGCTGCCGGCATCGACGCGCCCGGCGGCGACGTTGGTGATCGTCCGCTCGGCGCCGGCATCGCCGACGCTGACGGTTCCGGTCGGAGTCGTTCCGGCGAAGGTGTAGGTCTTGCCGCCGATGACGGTGCTGGAGGTGCCGACGGCTGTCTGCGTCACCGAGCCGGAGCCGAGCGCCACATCGTTGGCGTTGTTGGCCTGCGCACCCTGGCCGAGCGCGACGGCGCCCGCCCCGGTAGCCGTCGAGCCATGGCCCGCAGCCACGCTCTCGGCGCCGCTCGCCACGCTTTCCGGCCCGATCGCCACCGCGTTGGTGCCGCCGGCGATGCTGTCGGCCAGCGTCGAATTGGCGTGGAAGTATTTGATGCCGCCGCCATTGCTGATGGTGGTCAGGGCATTGTCGACGGCCGTCAGGCCGTCATAGACGGTCGAGTAGTTGTTGCCCTGGATAGTGTAGGTCGGGCCGGTGATCGAGCCGTCGGGATTGATCGTGGTAACGCCGCCGAACAGGTCGGTGACGTTTTTCGTCACGCCGCGCAACTGCGAGACGTTGACGCCGTCGGTGTCGGCCGAGCCCGCCGCGACATTGGTCAGCTTGCGTTCGGCCCCGGCGGCGCCGATCGACACCTCGCCGACCGAGGTCTGCGCGCCAGCAAGCCCATAGGCCGCGTAGTTCGTTTGTGCGCCGACCGTGGTGATGGACTGCGCACCAAGCGCGACGCTGTTGATGAAGGTGCTTTGGGCGCCGGCGCCGAGCGCCACCGACTGGATGCCGGAGGCGGTCGAATTGGTGCCGAGCGCCAGGCCGTCGGCCAGCAGCACATGCGCGTTCTGGCCGATGGCCGTTCCGCCGGGTGCTGTCTGGTCGACGATGGCGCCGTTGCCGATGCCGATGCCGTTGTCGCCGTTGACGACGGTCGTCGGACCGACCGCGACCGACTCCGCGCCGACCGCCAGCGAGTCGCCCGCCGCCGAATTGGCATGGAAGTATTTCGTCGAGGTGACCGACACGGCAGCGATGGCGCCGGCGAGCTGGCGCACCGTCACCGCGTCCTGGTCCTGCGTGCCGTCGGCCACATTGGTGATCTGCCGGTAGGAGTTGACGTCGCCGACCGAAACCGCGCCGAGCAGCGCCTTGTCGGTCGTGTTGAACTGGATGAAGTTCGACGGACCGGCTGCGATCTGGCCGGTAGCCGGAGCGATCGCGCGATTGGAGATCGAACCCGAGCCCAGCGCCACGCTGCCGTCGATGCTGGCGTTGCTGGC
This sequence comes from Mesorhizobium sp. M7A.F.Ca.US.014.04.1.1, assembly GCF_003998745.1. Classification (NCBI taxonomy): domain Bacteria; kingdom Pseudomonadati; phylum Pseudomonadota; class Alphaproteobacteria; order Hyphomicrobiales; family Phyllobacteriaceae; genus Mesorhizobium; species Mesorhizobium sp. M7A.F.Ca.US.014.04.1.1. The sequence goes on from NZ_RZRW01000773.1 coordinate 1,772, forward strand.
GCGGCCGAGCGCCAGCGCGCTGACCCCGGTCGCGGTCGCCTGGTAGCCGACAGCGGTGGAGCCGACACCTTGTGCGAAGGAATCGGTCTGCGCCAGTCCGGCCTCGTTAGTGCGAGCGTAGCGGATGCCGATGCCGTTGGCGTCGGTGTAGGCGGTCGAGGTGTCGCCGGCGATGTTGTTGACAATGTTGCCGAGATTGGTCACGCCAGCGCCAAGATTGTTGACGGTGGTGCCGATGGCATCGACGGCCTGGTTGGTGGCGGCGAGCTGCGAGCCGTTGAGGGCGTCGGTCGACGTCGAGCTGATCCGCCCCGCGGCGACATTGGTGATGGTGCGTTCCGCACCGACCGCGCCGACGCTGACCGTCGAGGTCGGATTGGTGCCCTGGAAGGCATAGGTCGTGCC
>NZ_RZRW01000774.1:0-2157 GCF_003998745.1 Mesorhizobium sp. M7A.F.Ca.US.014.04.1.1
TCGCAATCTGGTCAGCATGGATGTCGAAGAGTCCATCCGCGGCAATCCGATCGATGGCGTCATCCTGCTGGTCGGTTGCGACAAGACCACACCGGCGCTGCTGATGGGGGCTGCGTCGTGCAACCTGCCGACCATCGCCGTTTCCGGCGGGCCGATGCTCAACGGCAAGTTCCGCGGACAGGATATCGGCTCGGGCACCCATGTCTGGAAATTCGCCGAGGAGGGTTAAGCCGGCCGCATGCCGGTTGCCGACTTTCTCGCCGCCGAGCAGGGCCAAAGCCGATCGGCGGGCAGCTGCATGACGATGGGCACAGCCTCGACCATGGCCAGCATGGTCGAAGCGCTCGGCATCGGCATGCCGGACAATGCCGCGATCCCGGCGGTGGATTCGCGCCGTGGCGTGCTCGCCCAGATGGCCGGACGCCAGATCGTCGATCTGGTGCGCAGGGACGTTAGGATCGCGGAGATCCTCACCAGGCAAGCGTTCGAGAACGCCATTCGCGTCAACGGCGCGATCGGTGGCTCGACCAATGCGGTGCTGCATCTGATCGCCATCGCCAACCGGATCGGTGTCGATCTCAGCCTCGAAGACTGGGACCGCCTAGGTCGTGACGTTCCAACTATTGTCGATTTGATGCCGTCGGGCCGGTTCCTGATGGAAGATTTCTACTACGCCGGGGGGCTAGCTGCGGTCATGGCGTCGCTTGATGAAGTGGGGCTTCTTCATCGCGACGCCATGACCGTCAGCGCCAAGACCATCGGTGAATTGATCGACGGCGCGCCGAACTACAACAGCGAGGTGATCCGGCCGCTGAGCCAGCCGCTGACCAAGGAAGGCGGCATTTCGATCCTGCGCGGCAATCTGGCGCCTGACGGCGCGGTCATCAAGCCGTCCGCGGCAACGCCCGAGCTGATGCAGCATCGCGGCAAGGCGGTGGTGTTCGAAAACATCGAGCATTACTACGCCCGCATCGACGATCCGGAGTTGGACATCGACGCCACCTCGGTGATGGTGCTGAAGAACTGCGGGCCGCGCGGTTATCCCGGAATGGCCGAGGTCGGCAACATGCCGCTGCCGGCCAAACTGCTCAAGCTAGGCATCTCCGACATGGTGCGCATTTCGGACGCGCGCATGAGCGGCACCGCCTACGGCACCGTGGTTCTGCATGTGGCGCCGGAAGCAGCCGCAGGCGGCGCGCTGGCGCTGGTGCGCGACGGCGACCTCATCGAGCTCGACGTCGCCGGCCGCCGGTTGGAACTTTTGGTGTCGGAAGAGGAGCTCGCCATCCGCCGGCGTGACTGGAAGCCGCCGGCGTCGCCGGAGGGCGGCTACCAGAGCCTTTATGTCGAGCGCGTGCTGCAGGCCGACAAGGGCTGCGATTTCGACTTTCTCGTCGGCCGGCGCGATGCCGGCATTCCTCGACATTCGCACTAGAGAGGCGCGCGATGACGGATGAAATCGGCTACGCGATCTATCCAAGCCTCAAGGGCCGCAGCGTCTTCATAACAGGCGGCGGCAGCGGCATCGGCGAAAGCCTGGTGCGCCATTTCTGCGCCCAGGGCAGCCGCGTCGCCTTCGTTGACATGGCCGAAGAACCATCCCAACGTCTGGTCGACGCGATTGCGGCCGACGGACATGCCGCGCCGCTGTTCATTCCATGCGACCTGCGCAACGTCGAAGAGTTGCAGGCGGCAACCGTGCAGGCAATGCAGCACAATGGCCCCATCCAAGCGCTGTGCAACAATGCCGGCAATGACGACCGCCACCAGACCAAGGATGTGACGGTTGCCTATTGGGACGACCGCATGGCGGTCAATCTGCGCCACCAGTTTTTCGCGGCGCAGGCAGTGCGTCCGCAGATGAGCGCGCAGGGCGGCGGCTCGATCATCAACTTCGGCTCCATCACCTGGATGGTCGGCGATCCGGATTGCCCAGCCTATGTCACCGCGAAAGCGGGTATTTACGGCATGACGCGGGCGCTGGCCCGCGAGCTTGGCCCTGAGCGCATCCGCGTCAACTGCATGGTGCCGGGCTGGGTGATGACAGAGCGCCAGATGCGCCTGTGGCTGGACCCGGCCGGCGAACGCCAGATCGCGGAAAGGCAGTGCCTGCCCGACCGGCTGCAACCCTCCGATATCGCGCGCATGGCGCTGTTC
>NZ_RZRW01000775.1:0-2147 GCF_003998745.1 Mesorhizobium sp. M7A.F.Ca.US.014.04.1.1
GACCGGCTGATGGATATCACCCAGGAGAATTTCGACCTGGTCATCGATTCCAGCCTGCGTGGCAGCCTGAACATGACCCAGGCTACCGTGCCTTCGATGATCGAACGGCGCTCCGGCGCTATCGTTTCGATCGGCTCGATCGCGGCCCAGATCGGCGGCGGCATTTTCGGCGGACCGCATTATTCCGCCGCCAAGGGCGGCATCCACAGCCTCACCAAGTCGATGGCGCGTGAACTGGCGCAGCACAATATCCGCGTCAACGCGATAGCCCCCGGCACGATCGACACGGACATCTTTGGCGACAAGCTGACCGAAGACAAGCGGCGCGACATCGTCGTGAACATCCCGCTGGGCCGGCTCGGGACGGCTGACGATATCGCAAAAGCCTGCCTGTTCCTGGTCTCGGACCTGTCCGACTACGTGACGGGACTCATTCTCGACGTGAACGGCGGCCGATTCATGCACTGAAAAGACAGTCCGCACGGGCCTGCGGATCGATGCAACGACGAACATTGGAGGCGACGCATGCTTACGATCAATTCCGGACAAGACGAGGCTCCGCTTTCGGGTGGGGCGGTGCTTCTAACGTTTCGTCGCGAATTTCCAGCGCCTTCTTCAGGGATCGAAGGCGTGCATCGTCCCACCTGCTCGATATGGGACACCCCCCGCGAGTACCAGCCCGATGCGTTGTTGAAGTCAGGGATCAAGGATGAAGCGGTTGCCTCCTACCTGTCAGACACCCGTCCGCTCTATGACGCCGCCAAGCGTTGCGTTGGCCAGCTTTCGGGAATCCTGCTTCTGCTCCAGACCGACAGCCTCGACCGCAACCGCAACGATCTCTTGCTGGCGTCGGTGACAAGGCAGTTGCGCGAGGCAACCGACCGGCTTGGTGCGGTGAAGGCGCCGCCGACAGCGGCCCGCCACCAAGCCGCGCTCGCCGATCTGCTAGTGCTTCTCGGCCGGATACTCTCGCGGCTTGATCGTCTTGCCGATCTCATTGATCCGGCAAGTCCCGATCTCGATGCCGTCGTTGACGCGCTTTTTTCCGCGCAGCGGTCGCTGCGGATGGTTTCGGAACCTTCCGCCGGACTGACCCCCGTGGATTTCACGGCGGCCTGCTGCAACTGCCGACCCGCGAAAAATTAATCGTCTGGATCAAGGGAGGAAACCGGTGTCACTCTATTCGATCTACGTCCTCGAATACGGCTACGTACCCGAATACCACAAGAGCGGCGTCATCTACGGCGCTCACAATGAAGGCTATGTCAAGCTGCCCTACTGCTACGCCGTCATCAAGGGAGACGGTTGGGCCGCGATGGTCGACGTCGGTTACAACGACCGCGACTACGGGAACTATCTTGGCACGCTGTTCAATGTCCAGAACTGGCGCGGACCGCGCGAGGTTCTTGCCGAAATCGGATTGACGCCGGAAGACATCAACGCGGTCTTTATCACGCACGCGCATTTCGATCATTTCGGCAATGTCGATGCATTTCCCAATGCCACCTTCTACGTCCAGAAGAAGGAGCTGCAGGAATGGATCTGGGCGATGTCGCTGCCGGATCGCATGCGCTGGATCCTGTCCGGCATCGATACGGCGGATATCCTGCGCGGTGTGCAGCTGGCGCGCGACAAGCGCCTCATTGCGGTCGATGGCGCCATGGAAAACGTATTCCCCGGCATCGATCTTCACGTCGCTTATGACAGCCACACCTTCGCATGCATGTGGGTGACGGTGCGCAATGATGGCAAGACGGATTCCCAGGACACCTGGGTGCTTGCCGGTGATCTTGTTTACCAGTTCGAGAACCTGAACGGCGCCTCCGAACAGCTCAAGATCGATGACATGTATCTCCCTGTCGGCCTGGCCACCGGCAGCCAGATCAATCTGATCATGGCCACCGAAGCCATGATGAAACAGGTCGGCCATGAGTCTCGACGGGTCATACCCGTTCACGAGTCGCGGCTCGAACAGACATTCCCGTCCCGGCTCTCCAGCCAGAAGCTGCGGATCAGCGAAATCTGTCTGGCCAGCGGAGCAAGATCCGCACTGCTTTAACCGACAAGTTCGATGCCGCGAATCCGCAGAAGGACAAGACACGTGGAAAATCCTTCAGAGAAGCCAAAGCCGGTCACGGCCTTAGGAG
>NZ_RZRW01000776.1:0-2145 GCF_003998745.1 Mesorhizobium sp. M7A.F.Ca.US.014.04.1.1
GACGCGGTGAGCGACGTCATTCCGGGCGCCCGCAAGCCCACACAGGCCCGTCCCAACGCTGAAGCCGCGGACCTCCCGCGGCTGTCCGATGAACTCATGGGCAAGATCCGGGACGTCTACGACCAGGACATCAAGCCCCATGTGCATCAACGCTGGTAGGCAATATCCCTCGGTATCGCGAGCGCCACATTGACGCGTCGGCAGCCTGATGTGACGAAATAGGCGTCGCCTCAGAAACCAGAGGGCTCAAGCGGTCCCAATCAATCCTGATGCCGTTTCGGGCCTCGAGCAGATGCAGTTCTCGAGCAGGATTTCGAAGCCGACCTCATGATCGCCTGAAACGAGGCTGATGCCGCACCTCAACCAGGAGGTCGACGGCGACTATCACGGCAAGTTCCTGGACCTCGCCGGTCGGTCCAACCACCTGAATCCCTGCCCCGAACGTTCCCGAAGTCCGTAATGAGCGAAATCCACATGGCACAATCTCTCTCTCGTCAATCAGGCGCTTCCTTGGCAAGGTAAGAGCAGTCACTGCTCAGCGACGACGAGATACTGTGCTCCACAATACACCACCTCTAACTCTCCACGTTTGACGCTGGGGGCAGCACCACAGCCGGGTGACGCCCTTCGCGCAGCATCAGCCCGAGAGTGTAATCAACTGCCAGCTTCACGGCACCGAGCGCGGTCCCGTCATCCCCCAGGGAACTGACAGCGATGGGTGTTGACCATGCAAGCTCTGCTGCGACGCGTTCGACGTTTTCCGTCATCAGCGGGTTTCTGCCGACACCGCCGCCGAGCACGATCAGGCCGGGGTCGAGCATGCCGATGCAGCCGGCCGCCAGCCTGCCGGCCCCTACCGCCGGCGGCGAGCCCTCGAGCGCGCGTGCAAAAAGATCCTTGGCCGAGTCGGGCGGCACGCCTTCTCCTGCGGGCCAGTCGACACGGCAGCGCTCGATCAACGCCCGCGAGCCGAGATAATGTTCGAGCCCTTCACGATAGGGCGTCTCGCTGGCCGACCATGGAAACGGCATGCGGCCGATTTCGCCGGCCGCACCACCGGCGCCGCGAAACAAACGCCCCTCGGTGATGAAGCCGAGGCCGACCCGCACGCCGACCTGCAGGAAGGCGAAGGTCTGGTGGCCTTGCGCGGCGCCAAAATGCATCTCGCCGATGGCCGCGCAATTGACGTTATTTTCCAGGATGATCGGCACTTTGATACTGCGCCGCAGCAGGCCAAGCACGGCGGACGGCCCGCCGGGCCGGTCAAAACGATTGTTGGAGACGATGCGCGGCACCGCCACCGCAATGGCGCGCAGCGCGCGAAAACTCTTGGCGACCCTGGCCATGGTGGCACGCGCCACCGACTCTACGACGGCGCCGACCGCGTCGGCGTCGCCGGCTATCGCTTCCGGGATGGGTTCTTCCGCCGACGCCAGCTTCTGCGCATCCATCGAATAGGCGACGGCGCGCACCTGGGCGGCGCCGACATCGATGCCGATCGCGTAGCCGGCACCTGGACCGATGCCGTAGATCGTCGCCGTGCGGCCAATGGCGCCGCGCTCAATCCCACGCGAGGCGACGAGGCCGAGCGCGCTCAGCTCCGACACCGCCGCCGACATGGTAGGCTTCGACAGGTCGAGCATGGCGCCGAGCTTTGGCCGCGTCACCGGCCCGTGCGAGGCAAGCAGGCGCAGCACCGCCCGGGCGCTGTCGGTCAGATTGGGGATTTCCGCAGCCGCCATCTCAGCCGTTCGACCTTTGCCTGAAATCCTGTCTCCGGTCGGCGAAAGCGCATTCGCTGCCCCGACTCGAAAGCCATATCCTGTCCTCAATGCCTCATTGCTGACCGGTTTGGCAATTTCCGCGATGTCCGGACAAGGACGTCAGACTTCGGTCGGCGACCACGGCTTCAGCTTGGTATCGGTCTGGCGGTAGCGGAACACGATATCGGTGAGGCCGGCCGCGTCCTGCATGTCGCCGACAATGAGCTGGATGGCGATGATCTCCAGTATGGCATCAGCGATGGCGTTGCCGAGCGCGGGAATCGAGATCACCACCAGCCTGTCGGCTGGAGCGACATCGCTGCGCCGCGTCACCAGCACCGAGGAGCAGCCCAGCGCCGCAAGATCCTGCGCGATCTTCACC
>NZ_RZRW01000777.1:0-2143 GCF_003998745.1 Mesorhizobium sp. M7A.F.Ca.US.014.04.1.1
GCTTTCGAAGGCTAAGGTCGGAAAAACTAGGGCAGGCGGAACCTGTATTCCGTGACGTGGTGGTAGATCGCGCCCGGCCACAGCGTTGCTTGCGGGAAATAAGGCCGGTTCGGCGCGTCCGGCCAAATCTGCGGCTCCAGGCAGAAGCCGCAAAAGGCCTTGTAGTTCCGCCCTTCCAGCCCGGTGCGCGGCGTCACATACTGGCCGGTATAGAGCTGGACGCCGGGCTCGGTGGTCCAGACCTCCATCTCGACACCGGAACTGGCGCCTTGCGTCCATGCCGCCTGCTTGAGCGGCCCGCGTGCCGAAGCAAGGCAGAAATTCTGGTCGTAGGGCAGTTGATCACCCTCGGTTTCCATGCGCAGCGGCCGCGCCTGGCGGAAATCGAATGGCGTGCCGTCAACCGGCTTGACCACGCCTGTGGGGATCATGTCGCCATCGACCGGCAGGTAGGCGCCGGCATTCAGCATCATCCTGTGGTCGAGAATGTCGCCTGCGCCGCCATCATCCAGGTTGAAATAGGAATGCTGGGTGAGATTGCACAGCGTCGGCTCCTCGCAGGTGGCGGTCAGCTCGACGCTGAGCGTGCCGGGGATCTTCAGCCGGTAGGTGCAGGTGACGTCGAGCGCGCCGGGAAAACCCATCGTGCCGTCGGGATCGTGCAGCGTCAGCGTGACGAAATCCCTGCCATGCAAGGAAACCGTCCACGGCCGGTGGGAGTAACCTTGCGAGCCGCCATGCAGCGTATGCTTGTCGAGGAAGTTTTGCTCGGTCTGGTAGCGGCTGCCGCCAATGGTGAAGCGGCCGTCGCGGATGCGGTTGGCATAGCGGCCGACGACCGCACCGAAGAAGGCCGTATCCGTCTCGTAGCCTTCCAGACTGTCATAGCCGAGCACCAGCGGAGCATCGTGCCCGGTCAGGCGCAAATCCTGGATGATCGCGCCCAGACCGATGATGTTGGCTGTGATGCCGCCGCCCCTGATCGTGAAGCGACGCACCTGCTCGCCAGCCTGCGTCGTGCCGAAAACCTCGCCGTCCTTCATCGCCATGCCCGTAAATGCCAGTTGATCCAGAAGACTTCGGCTGGTTTTTCCATGAGAGATGGGCAGGCCATCGGCCTCCCCATCCCAGGGATAGCCTATCAGAGGCCGAGGCCGCCGATGCAGACATATTTGGTGTCGAGATAATCCTCGATGCCCTGATGCCCGCCTTCCTTGCCGAGGCCGGATTCCTTGACGCCGCCGAACGGCGCCTCCGGCGTGGTGATGAGGCCTTCATTGACCCCGACCATGCCGTATTTCAGCCCTTCCATCACTCGGAAGGCGCGGCCGAGGTCACCGGTGTAGAAGTAGCAGGCAAGGCCGAATTCGGTGTCGTTGGCGAGGGCGACGGCTTCCTCTTCGGTCTCGAACTTGAACACCGGTGCGACCGGGCCAAAGATCTCTTCCTTCATGAAGCGCATCTTGGGTGTCGCGTTGGCGATGACCGTCGGCTGGAAGAACGAACCGCCGAGCGCATGGCGCTTGCCGCCGGCAACGATCTTGCCGCCCTTTGATGTGGCGTCGGCGATCAGTTCCTCGACCTTCTCGACCGCCTTCTCGTCGATCAGCGGCCCCTGCTGCACGCCGTCCTCGAGGCCGGAGCCGACCTTCAGCGCGTTGCTGGCGGCAGCGAGCTTCTCGACGAACTTGTCATAGACACCTGCCTGGACAAGGAAGCGGTTGGTGCAAACGCAGGTCTGGCCGGAATTGCGGTACTTGGCGGTGATGGCGCCGGCGACGGCACGCTCGAGGTCGGCGTCGTCGAAAACGATGAACGGCGCGTTGCCGCCGAGTTCCATCGACACCTTCTTGACGGTGACCGACGACTTCTGGATGAGAAGCTTGCCGACCTCGGTCGAGCCGGTGAAAGTGATCTTCGACACCAGCGGATTGGCGCAGATCTCGTCGCCGATCTCGCTGGCCGAACCGGTCAGGATGTTGACGACGCCCTTGGGGAAACCGACTTCCTCTGCGAGCGCGCCCCAGGCGAGACCCGAATACGGCGTCTGCGACGCAGGCTTGACCACGGCGGTGCAGCCGGCGGCGAGCGCCGGGCCGAGCTTGCGGGCCAGCATCGAGGACGGAAAATTCCCCGGCGGGAT
>NZ_RZRW01000778.1:0-2139 GCF_003998745.1 Mesorhizobium sp. M7A.F.Ca.US.014.04.1.1
CTCGTCTTGACCTGGGATCTGCTGAAACACATGCTGATGCCGGCCGTGGCGCTGGCGCTGCCGCTGGCGGCGATCATCTCGCAGCTGCTGAAACAGTCGCTGAAGGAAGTGCTCGACCTCGACTACGTCGTGCTGGCGCGGGTCAAGGGATTCTCGGAAACACAGGTCATCCTGCGCGAAGCGCTGAAGAATGCCGCGCTGCCGACGCTGACGCTGGTCGGCGTGCAGTTCACCTTCCTCATCGGCGGCACCGTCATCGTCGAACGGCTGTTTTCCTATGAAGGCCTCGGCAACATGGCGATCGACGCCGTCATCAACCGCGACCTGCCGCTGATTCAGGGCATCGTGCTGGTCTTCGCGCTGCTGTTCGTGCTGATCAACCTCAGCGTCGACATGATGTACGCGCTGCTCAATCCAAGGCTGCGCCATGGATGAGGGCCGCGCTCAAAGACGAGCTGTGTCGCCGCGTCTGTGGCTTGCCGGCGGTTGGCTGCTGCTGGCGCTTCTGGCGGCAATCTTCGCGCCGCTGGTCGCGCCGCAGGATCCGCTGGCGCAGGATTTGATGCTGGAACGGTTGCCGCCGTTCTGGATGGCCGGCGCCGAACCCGGCTATTGGCTCGGCACCGACAGCCTCGGCCGCGATCTGTTGTCCCGGCTGATCTTCGGCGGCCGCATCGCCTTCATCGTCGCTTTCGCCGCGGCCATCGCCGCCTGCCTGGTCGGCTCGATGCTGGGGCTCATAGCCGGCTATTTCGGCGGCTGGGCCGACCGCATCATCTCGCGCATCGTCGATGTCTGGATGGCATTTCCGCCGGTGCTGTTCGCCATCCTTTTGGTTGCGGTGCTCGGCACAGGCTTGAGTTCCGTCATCCTGGCCATCGCCATCATCGACTGGACGCGTTTCTGCCGGGTGATCCGTGCCGAGACGATGGGCCAGTCGCGCATGGATTATGTCGAGAATGCCCGCATCGCCGGCTATGGCCGCATCGGCATCATGCTGCGCGAAGTGCTGCCCAATGTGGTGCCGTCAATCGTGGCGCTGCTGTCGCTGGAAATGGGCATCGCCGTCATCGTCGAGGCGATCCTGTCCTTCGTCAATCTGTCGATCTCGACCGACGACCCGACCTGGGGCGGCATCATCGCCGAGGGCCGGCTGTCGATCCATCAGGCCTGGTGGGTGCTGGTGTTCCCGCTGATCACGCTCATCCTCACCGTGCTGTCGTTCAGCCAATTCGGCGAGGCGTTGAAGACGCGCTTCGACCCGGTGCTGCGATGAGCGCGGTCTGCCTTGACATCGCCAATCTGAGCGCCGTGCTGCCCAACGGCCAGCGCATGCTGCGTTCGGTGTCGCTCTCCGTCCAACCCGGCGAGGTCCGCGCGTTGGTCGGCGAAAGCGGCGCCGGCAAGACGATGATCGGCAAGGCTGTGCTTGGTGTGCTGCCGTCGAGCGTGCGCATCGTCGAAGGCGATATGTTGCTTGAGGGCGAAGACCTCGGCAAGTTGCCGCCCAAGGCACGGCGCACGCTGATCGGGGCATGCACGGCGCTGATCCCGCAGGACCCGCTGACCGCTCTCAACCCGTCACGCCGCATCGGCTCGCAGATGACCGACCGGCTGGTGCGCATCCTCGGCTGGAGTGGCGAGAAGGCCGATACCCGCATTCGCCAGTTGCTGGACGAGGTGCAGATCCGCGACCCCGACCGCGTGCTCAAAAGCTATCCGCACGAACTGTCCGGCGGCATGCGCCAGCGCGTGCTGATCGCCGCCGCCTTCGCCGCGGAGCCAAGGCTGATCGTCGCCGACGAGCCGACCACGGCGCTCGACGTCACCGTGCAGAAGCAGATCCTGCGGCTGATCGCTGCGTTGCAGCGCGAGCATGGCACGGCGATCCTGTTCGTCACCCATGATCTCGGCGTCGTCGCCAAGATCAGCCAGAGGGTCTCGGTGCTCTATGCCGGCAAGGTGGTGGAGGAGGCCGAGACCGCAGCGCTCTTCGCCGCGCCGCAGCACCCCTACACACGGGCGCTGATCGCGGCGACGCCACGCTACACCGATCCTTTCGCCTCGCTAAGACCGGTGGACGAGGCGGTGCTGGGCGGACTTGCTTCGGAGATCGCTGCCGCCGACCAAGCCTGGAGG
>NZ_RZRW01000779.1:0-2134 GCF_003998745.1 Mesorhizobium sp. M7A.F.Ca.US.014.04.1.1
GCCCCGACTGGCAGCATTTGAAGCCGGCGATCCTCGGCGCCATCATGGAGCATTTCATGTCCGGCGCGCCCGTCATGGCCAAGGCCGGCCCGGCCGCCGAGACCAGCCAGACCGGTGAGTTCTACGACAAGGCCGACGAGGAGCTGGTCATCACCATCAAGGAGCTGCTCGACACGCGGGTGCGCCCGGCGGTCGCCCAGGATGGCGGCGACATCACCTTCCGCGGCTTCGAGAATGGCACGGTGTTCCTGCACATGAAGGGTGCCTGCGCCGGCTGCCCGTCATCGACGGCGACGCTGAAGCACGGCATCCAGAACCTTCTGCGCCATTTCGTGCCGGAAGTGCAGCAGGTCGAGCAGGTCTCCTGACGCCCGTTTTGACAATTCTACCCTGCTGACCGTCTGGTCCGATTTCTTCGCTTCCGGCGCATCGGTCAGAAGGAACTCCAAAATGATCTACGAACTTCGGGTTTACCGGGCTCTGCCGGGACGCTTGCCGGCGCTTCTTGATCGCTTCGACAAGATCACGCTCAAATTATGGGAAAAGCACGGTATCCGCCAAGCGGGTTTCTTTACCACGCTGATCGGAGCTTCGAACAACGAACTGACCTACATGCTGGCATGGGAATCGCTGGCCGAACGCGAAGAGCGCTGGACGGCGTTCGTGAAGGACCCTGCCTGGACGCAGGCGCGGGAAGACTCCGAGCGTGATGGCCAGATCACCGAGACAATCATCAACCAAATTTTGGTACCCACCGCGTTCTCGGCGGTGTCCTGACCGCCGAGCAGGCGTCGCATCGCGCAAACAACAAAAAACCGGGCCGAATTGCCCGGTTTTCTGCTTGGGACGTCCGTTGTTGCCTAGACGGTCCGCGTACGAAAACTGCCTCTAGAGAACGATGACCTTGGCGCCGACCGAGGCGCGGTCATAGAGGTCGATAATGTCCTGATTCATCAGCCGGATGCAGCCAGACGACATCGCCTTGCCGATCGAATTCCATTCGGGGCTGCCATGCAGGCGATAGCCTGAATCACCGCCCTTGTTGAACAGGTACATGGCGCGCGCGCCGAGCGGGTTCTTCAGGCCCGGCTCCATGCCGCCGGCAAACTTTTCCAATTCCGGCTGGCGCTGGATCATCTGCCTCGGCGGCGTCCAGGTCGGCCATTCGCGCTTGAGCGCAATGTGGGCGGTGCCATGCCACTCGAAGCCCTCGCGGCCGACGCCGATGCCGTAGCGAATGGCCCTTCCGTCGCCCTCGATGAAATAAAGGAACTTGTTCTGCGTATCGACGATGATCGTGCCCGGCTTTTCCGGGCTATCGTAGTTCACTTCCTGCCGATGGTACTTCATCGGCACTTTCTCGATCGGGATGCGCGGCAGCTGATAACCGGCGTCGGTGACCGCGCCGTAGTCGTTGGAGAAGATCTGCGAGCCGATGGTGCTGCAACCGGCGATAGCAGTGGAGAGCGCCAGTGCGGCGATGATTGCAAACGACTTCATGCGCATCAGGTGATCCGGTGCCCCGCCCAAACTCGGCGGCACGAGTCGGCCGCTCTCTCATCATCATTCATGCTGGCATTTGCTTTGCTTGCCAAGCGCGCGATGCCTATATGCCTGCCTTGACGTACCGGTAAGCGTATCACTATGGCATTTTGGCAACAGGACTCACAGGATTGTGAAGCAAATTCAAGGGGCCTGCTCCATGGGTTCCTGGAAATCGAGGAGAACCGTCATGAATGTCGGTGACGCCGCCCACCGCTCCGGCCTGCCGGCCAAGACCATCCGTTACTATGAAGAGATCGGCCTGATCGCCCCGGCACGCGCCGCCAACGGCTACCGCGATTATTCCGGAGACGACATCCATCGGCTGGCCTTCCTGCGCCGCGCGCGCAATCTCGGCTTTTCCATCGACGATTGCCGCCAGCTGATGGCGCTTTACCAGGATCGCAGCCGCGCCAGCCAAAACGTGCGCGAAATCGCCGCCGCCCATGTCACGGCGATCGAGGAGAAAGTGCGCGAGTTGCAGTCGATGCGCTCGACGCTGCAGAAACTGATTCATGCCTGTCACGGCGACGAAAGGCCGGATTGTCCGATCCTTGATGACATGGCGGGCGCGGCATTGCCTAGCGACAAG
>NZ_RZRW01000078.1:0-14895 GCF_003998745.1 Mesorhizobium sp. M7A.F.Ca.US.014.04.1.1
CGCCGACCGCCGGCACCGTTGATCACCTCGAAACGCCGAAGCTGCCGCTCCGGGTCAAGCGTAAGGTCAAGTCCAGACACAAGCCGATCTCCGATCCCAATACAGGATCGGCAACCTCACAGATCGCGACCACTCCCGAAAGGTGGTCCGGAAACACCGCTCTGATGTCCGCTGTCAAGGTTTGGAACGCATGAGGTCGCCCGATCCGAGGAACGGCTGCTCATTCTGATGATCGCGCATGGGTGGGGAGGCGGAACTGAAGGACGTCGGTGATCAAGCTCTGATGCGCGGGTTGGCTACCGCATTCCCGATTGTGCGTCCGGGGCTGTTCCTATCTTACTGCGGGCGTCGGTCGATTTGCCGGCCACAAAGCGTCTGACGGGCATTCCCCTGCCGTGGTCCCGCCTCCGCCCATGCGCGATATGTGCGCCATCGCGGCGAGCGATCAGGTGACGCGCGCCTCCCTTGCGACTGCCCACATAAAGCCGACCAGTTCACGGGCGATCGCGGTGCAGACGACCGTTGTCCGTTTGCCCCGAGCGCTCAGCATGCGGTAGCGGGCTGTCAGGCGGGACTGCGCCTTCCAGGCGATCTCACGCACCTTCGGTGACGCCTGCTCCAACCGGTATAGCTTCGCCTTCCCGACCTTGGGCGGATGTCGATAGGTCCAGGCGCTCTCGACCAACATGTGGCGAACCCGACCGTTGCCTGCCTTTGTGATGCCGCCGCGCCGGACTGTCTCCCCGGTTGAGCGCTCGCCGGGGACCCGACCGAGATATCCCATGAGCTGGCGTGGGCTTTCGAACCGGCTGGCGTCGCCGACTTCGGTGACGAACGTCACGGCGACAATTAGGTCTACCCCACGCAATGTCTGAAGCGCCCACACGATCGGTGCCAGCGACCAGGCCGGGACGAACTCTTCGATCACACGCTCCAGCCGCTCGACCCGCTCTTTCGAGACGCGCACCGCCTCGACCATCTCCTGGAGTGCGATCTGATGCGCGGGATGATCGAACCTTGTTCCTGAAGCCAGCGTAGATAGCGCATCGTCCAGCTCTTCTTTCGCGGATAGCTACGGCCGTGCTTGAGCATGAATGCGCTCACCTGCTGGCGATGGACCCGCAGCGTCTCGACCGCGCCCGCCCGCGCGCGAACAAGATCCCGTATGGACTCGTGCCCTTCATCGGGAACCCACACCGCGGTCAGCTCGCCGGCGCGCAATAGTCGGGCAAGGGAAATGGCGTCTCGACGGTTCGTCTTCACCCGATCGCCGGGCTTCCTTGGTATCAATGATGGTGCAACCACGGTGCACTCGTGCCCGAGCGACCGGATCAGGCGATAAAGGCCGTACCCGGTCGGCCCAGCCTCATAGCAGAAATGCACGTAATCAAAGCGGCTGGCGATCCGGCCTATGACCCGCCGCATGCTGGTCGCCGACGCGTCGACCTCACCGAAGAACCGAACCTCTCCTTCCCGGCCTGCCTCCGCAATCGCAATAGCGTTCTTAAGCTTCGCAACATCGATTCCGACAAATGCTTCTCTATAATCCGCCACGGCTCGTCCTCCTGTGGTGAGGATCGGCTCGGCCCGTCCGAGCAACCCTCGGACGCGCAGTGTAGGGCGAGCCACCTCATCGGCAGAGGCGGACATACGGTCTTACTGTCAAGACGCTGACGACCCAGAATCGCCGGGCGCTGCTGACGGCCCTCAAGTCGCTTCAGGAAAAGGCCATCGCCATCGAGAACGACATCCGTGGCCTGTTTCGTAACTTCGGTCTCAAAGTTGGCATTGTCGACGGCCGGCAAATTCGCGGATCGCATCCGGGACCCTTCCGGTGACATTCCGGAACTCGAGACATCATGGAGACGTTGCTCACCGCCCGTCGGAAACTTTGCGAGCAGTTCACGGTGCTACACGAAAGACTGTTGTCGATCGTGAGGGGTGACACGGTTTGCAGGCGGTTGATGACCGTGCTGGGCGTCGGCCCTATCGTTGCACTGGGTTTCAACGCCACGGTCGATATTCCTGCCCCCTTCAGGAATTCGAAGGACGTGGGGCCGTATCTCGGTTTGACGCCGCGGTTACATCAATCAGGCTAGGATAATCGCGTCGGCAGGTCAGCCTAGGAAGCTTGAATGGGATTGACTTCAACACGCCGAATAGACAAGTCCAGGCATTTGGTGGAGCGGATTGAGAGTGAAGCGCTCGGGCTGGGAAGCCCATGCCTTGCAGATGAACTCGTAGGGTGAGACCTTTGAGGGCCTTCAGCCTGCGGCCGAAATTTGTAGGCCGCAACAAAGTCGGCAAGATGCCGACGCAGTTGGTCATGATCGTCGTAGTGGAAACGCTTGCCCGTCGCGTCCTTGATGGTGCGGTTCATTCGCTCGACCTAGCCGGTGGTCCAAGTATGCTTTGGCTTCGTGGTTCGAAGCACAGCGCGACGATGCGGCCCCCGAACGTGCTTGCGGGCTTCCTGGCGCCGCGACGAGCGCTTGCAGGCGCTGACGGTCGCTGGCCAAAACGGTGAAGGGGGATGCTATTGCGCATGCATCTAACTCGCACGCCAAACCGCAAAACGGAATCCCGAAATCGGACTCTTTTGATCCGATCAATCCACTATGAGACGCCGATTCCGAAATAGCGGGTGTGGGCGACATTGAGGATGCGATTGATCAAGCTTACGAAGCTGTGTCCGCCGGCCGTTGCAGCTGTGCCATAACTGGAGTGTATACCAAGGGCCGGCACCGAGTTCATCTCTAGGACAAACGGTTGGCCTGAGCGATCGATCCGGAAATCGACGCGGGCATAGTCCCGGCAGTGGCAGGCACGGAAGGTCGCAACCGAAATATCCCGTAACATCGTCTCAAGCCCGCTCTCGATTTTCGCCGGGCAAATCTTGGGCACCGCTGCGGCCGCCACGTACTTCGCATCCCAATTCATAACACGCGTTTCGCGGTCACCGAAGTCCTGCTCCACTAGAGGCAAAACTTCGGGCTCCCCGTTTCCGAGCAACGCAACGCAGATTTCCCGCCCCTCGATGTATTCCTCCACTAGCGCATCCTGAGCATGCTGCGTGACGATCACTTCGACGGCCTGCCGCAACTTAGAGTGTTCATGTATGATCTGCAATCCGAAGCTGCAGTCCTCCTCCCGCGGCTTCACTACCACTGGGAATCTCAGGTCGCCGGTGTTCTCGGTGCCGCGACGCATCACGCGAAAGTTCGGAGTCGGCACGCCCTGATCGCGGATGAGCATTTTGGTAATGACTTTGTCTCCCGTCAGCCCAATCCCGAAGGGGCTACATCCAGTGTATGGAACACCGGCCATCTCAAGCATGGCAGGAACATGAGTGTAACGCTTTTCGCCCTGAATTCCCTCCGCCAAGTTGAAGACCATTCCCGAGGGGCGACCTTGCGGATCAGGTGGCATGAACCGCTCGAGACTGGCGAGCAGTCCTTTATCGCCTTCACACACTACCGTCTCGTGGCCGCCCTCTTGAAGTGCCGCCACCACATCTTCCAACGTGCCGCTATGCGGCCAAGGCTGCGGCGGCTGCGGACAAGGCTGACCGAACCGGTTAATCACACCGTTGAAATCACTGTTCGTTACGATGGCTACTCGCATGAGCTATCTCCTTTGACGTTTGTCTGCTGTCACGAAACCAATGAAAACTGGATGGAGGCCAACCGCTATATCAACATTGACGACCTGCACGAGTACAAGAGGCTCGAAGCACCATGGCTGACCCTTTTCACAACCCCCTCCACAAACATAGGTCCACCACCCGGTTCCCTCTCCGGTTCCCGACCCTTTCCGCTGGCGGTGCTCTTTTTGCCCAAGTAGCTCGAAAGACGGCGAGTTGGGTTGCGGTACCATCAATAAAGCCTTATGCAGGGTTTATGCCAAAACAGATGATAACCGGCGGATGAGAGCGCTCCGACGCGAAATGATCGCTTCAAAAACCGTGCCAACCTCGCAAAATGCACGTCGGCCAGTGCTTTGAGTTTGATATCAAACTTACGGTCATATCAGGTACTAAACTGGCCCGCACAACCACTATGTCGCAGGCGCGACAAAATCCGACAGAGATCGTATCCCAGGGGACGAGCGGCGACCCATCCGCAGTCTTTTGACGCTCGCCGGTCCCTTACATCGAGCCCTGGCGTCCAGAATTGAAGTTGGGCGAAGGCGATCCGCATAATCGTATGCCCGGCCTGGCCGGCTTCAACGTGCGAGCGCTGCAGCAGTTTCAACAATGATGGCGAGTCGGCATAAATCTTCTTGAGAGGCTGGCGCTTAATCCCGGAACAAACGCGGCAATCAGCACTTCGCCTTGCTCATTTCGATGACGGCCATAGTGTTATTGCGCGCTTCAAAAGCTGGACAGCGATTCCGCTAATTCCCGGACAGCGTTTTCACAAAAGTCCGACAGTTCGTCGAGGTTGGTCCTCGGCAGCCTGGTTGCTGTAGGGCTGATTGATTTCGGTGTTCTCGGAGTCGGTCAAGAGGGCCGAGGCTTTTTTCTTCGGATGCTCTCGCCCTGAAGGGCGATGCGGTGTGCATTGTGCACGAGCGGTCGTGTATAGCGTCGGCGACCGTGCTGTCGTTAATAAGGTCGTGCCAGCTTGCCACGGGGACCTGGGCGGTGATCAGGGTGGATTTTCTCTGATAGCGCTCCTCGACGATTTTCGAAGAGGTGGAAGCGCTGCTGATCGGAGAGAGCATGGTTGCCGAAGTCGTCGTGGATGAGCCAAGTGGACACGGGTGAGCTTGTCGATGAGGCGGGGAAAGGAACCATCGATGCGTCGCTCTCGAACAGGATAACAGTGCGGCTTCGGAAAAGTCCGGACAGGCTTTCCGGTAATCTCAATGATGAGATCCGCGCCCGCCGTTCCAAAAAAAGGTTCGGCACGAAGCCCGCATTTTTTGCACTGGGCTTACGGCGTGCTGATCCACTGTTTCGTCATTACTATTCCCGAGCCTTGCAACCGAGCCGGAAGCGTCAGGCGAATGCAGGATTCCTGCGCTCGTAGAGCGTCCCAGCTTGGTCAGCACAACCTGACGATACGCGCCATCTTGGCGGCAAAGGCATTTGACGCAGCTGAATTGTCACGATCAGACGGCAGTTGGATCCTCATTGGATGGCCAGTGTTGCAAAAATCACAGGCTGGAGATCGGACTTGCGCCCTGGTGAATTTCCGCCACCGCATCGGGGTCGGTCTTCAACCCGGCAACTTCGACTTCCCAATTATAATAGAGACCGCGGCCGGGGCTTTGGCGGAGAGGGTCAGTCCTGGCGATGCCTCTCTCGAGCCGGCCTACATTGCAGCTGCCAGGCGGTTGGTTGAGCGCGGAGCCGTCGCGATAACCAGGGACTGCGGCTTCAGTATCTGGTGCCAGGCTGCACTGGCCACGTCTGTCAAACTTCCCGTGGCCATGTCGAGCCTGCTACTGGCGCCCACGCTCCTCCGGCAGCTTCCGGCCGGCGCAAAGCTCGCCGTCTGGCCGCAGACTCAAGACACTGCGGCGAAGAGCTGCTGGGCATGGATTCATCCGCAGGGGCAAGAGTAGCCATCGGCGGCATCGAAGGTAATACGCGGCCGGCTAGTGTTACCGAAATGGAGTCCCCGGGTTGCAGTCTGTGTCGCGACTTCGCGCCGCACATCCCAAGATTGACGCACTCCTATTTGAATGTACATTGTCCCCGATGGTGACGTCAGCAATCCGTCGTAGGACAGGACTGCCCATCTATGACGCCGCGCCCCTTTATCGAATGACATTCGCGTCCGTGGCTTGACCGCTTGGAGGCCGTCAGGTGCTTGAGCGCGGCAGTCTCAAGTTTTAAGGGGTGGCAGCGTGGAATCTGCTCCTCGCGAAAGAAGGAAGCCCCAGGCGACTTTCGATCGTATATGCCGCGGCTAGGACGGAGGTGTCGGAATAGCGCGCGCCGACCAGTTGTAGCCCGACGGGCAGCCCTTGATCATCCAGGCCCGATGGAATCGATGCTGCTGGTTGCTGGGTCAAGTTGAAAGGGTAGGTGAAGGGCGTCCAGTCCACCCACCCCTTGTAACTATCATCCGGCACATTTCGCCCGACGGGGAACGGCGCGATAGGCATCGTCGGTGTGACCAAGAGATCGTAATTTTCGTGGAACTTCGCCATCAGAGCGGAGAGCTCGAACCGCATCGCCTCAGCTTCCTGAAATTCGGTAAGGGTGATCTTCAGCCCGCGTTCGGCACCTTCCAGAAAGCCAGGATCTAGTAATTGTCTTTGCTGTTTGTTCATTCGTGACACAATACGGGCGGCGCCAGCGAACCAGAATGTAGAAAACACCTCCACCGGATCCGCAAATCCCGGATTGACTTCGGCCACCTCGGCCCCAAGAGCTCGAAGCTGGTCGATCGCATTATCGGTAACGTTTTGGATATCTCGCGCCACCTTGACATAGCCGAGGTTCCGACTGTAGCCGATCCGCAGGCCCCTGATGGTGGTCTTTGCTGGATCGGGGTCGAGACCTAGGTACGCCGGACCCGCATAGCCATCGCGAGCGTCCTTTCGTGCAATCACATTCATCATCAGGATCGCATCCGCAACGGTGCGGGTCACCGGCCCCAAATGAGACAGCGTTGTCATGGCGCTAGCTGGCCATTGCGGAACGATGCCGAAGGTTGGCTTGAAGCCGAAGGTCCCCGTGAAGCTCGCCGGTATCCGGATTGATCCCCCGCCGTCGCTACCCTGATGAAGAAAGCCAAGGTTGAGCGCAGCCGCAACTGCCGCCCCTCCCGACGACCCGCCTGGTGTCAGGTCAGGATTCCAGGGATTGCGGGTGATCCCGTAGACCGGGCTGTCTGTTACCCCTTTCCAGCCAAATTCTGGAGTGGTTGTCTTGCCCAGGATAACGCCACCGGTCTCACGGATACGGGCTGGAACAGGGGCGTCTTCAGTCCAGGGTCCCTCGGTGCTGCCGGACAATGAGCCACGTCTTGTCGGCCAGCCTCGTGTCAAGGTGAGGTCTTTGATGGTGGCCGGAATGCCATCTAGTACTCCGGCTGGTTCCCCCTTCATCCATCGACCCTCCGAGGCCCGGGCAGCAGACCTGGCCCCTTCGTGGTCGACGAGGCAAAATGCGTTCAGCGCCGGGTTGTTGGCGTCGATGCGGCTGAGACAGTCATCGACGACTTCAACAGGCGAGAGCTGCCGCCTTCGGTAGAGTTCCAGGCATTCGCACGCCGACAGACCCTCAAGAGATGTTGGCACGGATGAACGAGTTTTCATTTTACGAGGTCCGCTACATTCAAGCCTGGCATAAGACGGCAGTTATTCATTCGTTCTGCGGCCCTTGTCAGACCGATCATCAAGACGTCGGACGGGATCCCAACGTGTTCTCTACGAGCTTGATCCAGTACGATGTTCCATAAGGAATCGCCTCGTCGTTGAAATTGTAGGCAGGGTGATGCAGGCCGGCGCTGTCACCGTTCCCGCACCAGACGAAAGCACCCGGCCGCGCCTGCGCCAGGAAGGAGAAATCTTCCCCCCCCATTACCGGTGGCGTCTCGAGCACATTGTTTTCACCGGCCACGCCCTTGGCCGCGCTTCTCGCAAGGTCGGTCTGCTGGACCTCATTGAAGAGAATTGCGTCGAAGCTCTGAAATTTAATATCTATCTTCGCGCCGGTTATCTGGGCGATGCCGGCGACCACTTCGCCCACCCGCTCCTTCACGAACTTGCGCACCTCCGGCTTTAGCGTCCGCATGGTGCCCACCAACTCCGCTGTTTGCGGAACGACGGGGACTAGTCTCTGCCCGGACTGGAACTGGTGGAACGAAATTCCTGCCGAGTCGACAGGGTCAATGTTCTGAGCCAGGATATGCTGCAGGGCCGTCACAAGCTGAGCGCCGACCAGAATCGGATCGATGCATTCATGAGGCCTTCCAGGGTGCCCCCCTCGCCCTTCAATGCTAATTTCTATGCTATCAGTTGCCGCCATCACTGGACCTTGCCGGATTCCGAAGACACCTACCGGCAAGCCCGGACGATTGTGCATTCCGTAGATGTGCTCGATGCCGAACCGCTCCATCAAACCGTCATCTAGCATGGCAACGGCGCCGGTACCGATCTCCTCGGCAGGTTGGAAGATCATGACCGCCGTTCCAGCGAAATTCCGAGTATCGGCAAGATAGCGCGCGGCACCCAACAGCATCGCGGTGTGGCCGTCATGCCCACACGCATGCATCAAGCCCTTGTTCTTGGACGCATAGGGCAGATCGGTCGCTTCGTTGATCGGCAGCGCATCCATGTCAGCGCGCAATCCGATAACCTTTGGGTTACCGTCGCTCACGACGCCGTTGCCCTTGATGACGCCAACGACGCCGGTTTTGCCGATGCCGGTCGCGACGGCGTCGCAGCCGAATTCGCGCAGGCGCTCGGCGACAAATGCCGAAGTACGGGGGATGTCGAAGCCCAGTTCGGGATGTGCATGGATGTCCCGGCGCCAAGCCACTATCTCGGGGAGAAACTCTGCGACGCTATTGAGAATTGCCACGGGGACTTTCCTTTCTTGCCGGTTGCAGGCGAATTTCACGCTTTGTCCTTGCGAGAGCCGGGAGACCCGTTTCCGCGCTGCCGGGAGCACAGCATCCTCTGTGCGACGTAGGCACCCCAGCTATTCCGCCGACTGAAGCCGCTCCAATTAGCCGGGGACCGACAATCCTGAATTCCGCTCCGCCCAGAATGTAGCAAGTGCCAAAGAGCTTGGTTGCGCGAAGGGCGCCTTGGTCCCGCAGAATATCATCGTTTTTTGGTCATTGGCGCATAACACCTGCAGGCTGAGAGGAGGTGCCCTGGTATATATGCGGGACCATTCAAAATAGGACAGCCGACATTCAGAAGTGCGGGACAACTGCGACCCGCGGAAGGCGCGTGGTGGTTGCCTGGGCGGGCTCTTTTGAAGGCTACTCTTCAGCAATTGGCAGAGCAAACGACGCCTTGATCCGATCCATTACAACGATTGTCTTGAACCCCTTTACTTCAAGATGTTCGTAAAAAAAACGACGGGTAAACGCCTCGTACTCGGCCATGTCCTGAGCAGAGACCGTAATAATAAAATCCGCTTCACCCGTAACGTAGTAAGCGTTCATGATCTCAGGCGTCCGCCGAATTGCCTGCTTGAAACGATCGATGATATCGGCGCGATCGCGCTCGAGAGTGATGGATACCAGCAGGAGCAGGGGCCGACCGACGGCTTCCGGTGAAACTATGGCAACGTCCGCTTCGATGACGCCAGCGTCTCGAAGTCGCTTTAATCTCCGCTGACAAGCGGTAGCCGATAGTCCGGCAAGTTCGCCCAATTCCTCTGTCGTAAGGCGATTGTTGCGCTGCACGACGTTGAGAATCTTCCGGTCAATTCGATCCAGATCCATTCACAATCTCTGCTCATGATGATATCGGCCAATGCCAAGGCCGCCAGTCCGTACGTCCAAAATGTAGCAAGTGCCAAACGCCCTCTCGGCGCTAAAGTCGGTCCAAGTCGCAGAAAATCGGCGTTTCTTTCGCCATCTGCGCACAATACCGGCATAGTATAACTATCTGAGGGGTGCCGCTGAATCGATGGGCGTTGCTGGTGAGCAGTTGCGGGCCAGCGCAAGAACGGCAGATTCGATCGGGTGGGGGCGATCCCCGGTCGAAAAGATCCTACCGATCTCGTTGCTCAGGCGCAGAAAACATGAGTTGCAGCACGCTCGCATCAGTTCGAGGCAAGCGTGTTAGGGAGCGACATCACCAAGGGTGTCGGCGTTGCAGCATAAATCGGAGACCATGAGAGTCAGGCTATGAACCGGCCCCGGCTTTCGGATGCCTTACGGCCCTCGCGCGTCGGCCGCGAGTGAACTATGATCCGCATGGGTGTGGGGCTGGAGGAGAAGGTCGTCGGCTCAGTCAGGCTAACGTCGCTCCAAGCACTGGTAAGAAGCCCTATCCGCGGTCTGAGAATTACCCAAATTGATCTCTCGTGAGGCAGTTGTTGCAGCTGCATTCCGTCGAGACGCTTCAGTGATCCGCGAGAATGGCTCGCGATCTCTGCGTGAATCGCGGTTTGGCGCAGGAATGCGGCGTGGGAGACCGAATGTTAGACCAAAGTCGGCACGAGCACCGTGTAAAATGGGCAGGTCAGCGCAGACCAGTCTGGCGGCATTCTTACCCTTGCCGGAACGATCGCCTGAACAAGGTAGCTCAACCGCCGTCCGCACTCCCAGGAGAGAAAGCCATATGCTTCCCTTGGACATCC
This sequence comes from Mesorhizobium sp. M7A.F.Ca.US.014.04.1.1, assembly GCF_003998745.1. Taxonomy (NCBI): domain Bacteria; kingdom Pseudomonadati; phylum Pseudomonadota; class Alphaproteobacteria; order Hyphomicrobiales; family Phyllobacteriaceae; genus Mesorhizobium; species Mesorhizobium sp. M7A.F.Ca.US.014.04.1.1. Next base: position 10,283 of record NZ_RZRW01000078.1, read on the forward strand.
TCCGAAAGGAGTTTCCAGCCACAGCAAACGCCATCTACATGGATGTCGCGAACCAGGGCCTCATATCAAGCACAACATTGGCTTCAATCGAGCCTCATTTGAACAATCGGCTGCATGGCCTAAACGACGAAGAAAGAATGCTCGAACACGTCGAGCGTACTCGCGCTAGGTTCGCACAATTTATCAATTCAGATCACGATGAAATTGCAATTACCAAGAATGCATCGGAAGGCATCAACATCATCGCTAATGCGATCGATTGGAGAGATGGAGACAACGTCGTTCTATGCCCAAAATTGGAACACGCAAATAATATCTTGCCATGGATTCAGATCAGAGACCGCTACAATGTCGAGTTGCGAGTCGTAGAGCCGGATAACGGCTCAATTCCCCCTGATGCATTCGTAAAGGCGATTGATTCTCATACCCGCGTTGTTGCCTTGGCGACGGTGACGATGGTTCCGGGGTTTCGGACCGTCATGGAGCAGATATCCGAAGCCTGTAGGCACTACGGTGCATTTCTTTTGGCGGACGCGACGCAATCTGTTGGGATACTCCACACCGACGTCAATCGACTTGGCGTAGACGGTGTAGCAGTGTCCACTGTGAAGGGTTTGATGGGTCTTTATGGATCGGGTTTTTTATATTGCCGTAAAGAATGGGCCGATCGGCTGAGCCCGGCCTATCTTGCGCGCTTCAGCGTAGATTTCGGAAACGCGCCAGAATCAGCTCCGGTACCTAGTTTTGTAAAGTTGCGCTCTGGCGCGCCCCGCTTTGATATCGGGCATTACAACTTCCCTGGCATGTTGGCTGCATATGCATCAATGGGCCAGCTACTTGATATCGGAACCGAGGCGATCGACCAGAGCGTTACCTCACTCGCAAAACGTATGGCCACTGGTCTCTTAGATATCGGGCTTCCGGTCTGCGGCGGGCCACCAGGCGCTCACACTGGAAGTATCGTAGCCGTTGGCGATTCCAGCGATCTTGTTGAAGGGCGCCCAGTCGACGCCCGCATTCGGTCGCTTCACGAGCATTTCACGAAGAACGGGGTAATCGTCTCAATACGCAGAGGCATGCTCCGGTTTTCCCTGCATCTTTACAACACCGCCGATGAAGTCGATCGCGTAATCAATCTGGCCAAGAGCTGGTCGAAGTAAGAGCGACACGGCTAGTTCATGCACACAGGAGAGTACATGTCGACCCAGAGCGCCGAGACTATCGGACTTCTCCAAGATCTTATAAAGATCGAGAGCATCAATCCATCGCTGTCGCCAAAAGGTAGTGGAGAGCAAGGTGTAGCCAAGTTCCTCGAGGGTTTTTGCAAGGAGCGGAAGCTGGCTTACGGGATACAGGAGGTGGCCGATGGTCGCTCGAATTTCCTGACCTGGGTACCTGGGAAAGAACCCGATAGGCGTATTCTATTCATTGCTCATATGGATACCGTTCCTATCGATAGGTGGGAATCAGATCCATTCTCGGGTGAGCAACGGGACGGGCGAATATATGGGCGAGGTAGCTGCGACACAAAAGGCTCACTTGCAGCTATGTTGATTGCGCTTAGCTCACTTGGTGAACGGCAGCCCCGGGCCACGGTTGTTGTGGCAGCCAGCATTGACGAAGAGTACCGCAAACTTGGCGCCCGCGCTATAGCCGATTCCGGTGTCGCTTATGAGGGTGCGGTAGTCGGTGAACCCACCGAATTAGAGCTCGTTGTAGCTCACATGGGTTCTGTCCGCTGGCAAATCGAGGTTCAGGGTGTACCGGCTCATACGTCGAAGCCTCATCTCGGAGTGAACGCGATCACGGGCATGGCCAAGGTGGTATTGGCACTTGATGAGCACCATCGATCCCTTGTGTCTCGGGCGCAGCACCCATTGGTAGGGTCATCACAGCTGACCGTGAGCCTCATCGAAGGAGGTTTGGAACTTACCACTGTACCGCCGGTATGCCGTATCTGGGTCGATCGGCGTCTCATACCCGGGGAGCGGCCGCAGGACGCGTTGGCGGAGGTAGAAAGCATACTGGAAGGCCTTCGCCAGGGCGAAGACAAGATCAATGTTCGGTCATTGCTTCCCGCATTGGAAGACCCGCCTCCAATCAGTTCCGGGTCGAGCAAAATTGCAGCAGTCGCAGGAGCGGCTTGTGCCCACGTCGCGGGGACCGGAGAGCAGAAGGGAGCCACCGGCGGCTCGGATGCAAATCAGCTGTCATTGGCTGGGATCCCGTGTGTGATTATCGGACCCGGGCGTACTGCCCAAGCCCATACGAACAACGAGTTCGTTGAAATCGATCAACTGACCAAGGCTGCTGATTTGTACCAGAGAATCATGCTCACATATTAGGAGTGGCCGGCCTGATGGGGGTGCTCAAACCCCGTCCATTGGGCCGCGGACGCCCCGGATGCTGCATGAGCGTGGCGGCCGCAACGTCCCGATCTTCGCTGGTCTCGTCGGCGCTTCCCACGTAGATCTTGCCGCCCGTGCTTGAAATTCTGTTGCGACAGGCAGAGTGCGTCTTCACCATAGGGAGGGCATGATCTTCCACCGGAGACGCAGAGCCACCGAAAATTTGGCGCTCATATGCGGATAACGTACGGCAAGTGCCTAGGAAATGCAGATTTTCCGCGACAAGAAGAAATCCTCGGGGAAAACAGCCTCTTGTGACGTGATACGAAGAGAAAGTATGCGGACAGGACGAATGCCTGATCCGTTCGAGGAATGCCTGTTTTGAAGGACTCGACGAGATGAAATATGAGAAGCCATTTCCGCCCGAGGAGTTTCGGCGTCGTGTTCATGACGTGAAGCAGCGGATGGAGCGAGCGGGGCTGGACTTGCTGATCTGCCAGGATCCCGCGAATATGTATTGGCTTACCGGCTTTGACGGCTATTCGTTCTACGTGCCTCAGGTGGTCTTAGTGCATCTCCAGTCGGACATGCCCCTCTGGTTCGGACGTTTCGTCGATGTAAATTCCGCTTATATAACGACGGATCTGCCTAGAGAAAATATAAGCTCATTTTCCGATCATAGACTTCAACATCCAGAATTACATCCATTTGACGATCTTTGCGAGCTTATCAATTCGCGCGGCTGGGGATCTGATCGAATCGGTGTCGAGCTTAACGCCCACTTCTATACTGCCCGAGCACATCAACATCTCGTCAAAGGCCTTCCGAATGCAAAATTCTCTGATAGCCGCGAATTAGTCAATTGGGCACGGCTTATAAAATCTGACCTTGAACTAGTCTACATGAGAGAAGCGGGCCACCTTGCAACGCATACGATGCAGACGGCAATCGCTAACCTAAGGCCTGGAGTGCCGCAACATGAGGTCGTCGCGGAGGTGTACCGGGCCCAGACACGAGGGGTGGACGGTAAATATGGCGACTCTAGCGGTCCTCCTCTTATCCAGACTAGCGAACAAACGAACGCTCCGCACCTCAGTTGGACCGAGGAGCCCTTGCCGACCTCTGGCCTGGTTCTCATGGAGTTCGGCGCCACCCGACGCCGCTACTGTGCGCCGCTGTGCCGCACCGTCCACATCGGAAAGCCACCCGCAGAGGTCTCGCGTCTTGCTGAGGTTATAGTGGAAGGCGGGGATGCTGTGCTCGAGATGGCAAAGCCTGGTACCGTCGTTGAGGAGCTTAATGCGGTGTGGCAAGATATCCTCAAGCGGAACGGGTATATCAAGATAGGCCGCTCCGGCTATTCAATCGGACTCAACTTCCCGCCGGAATGGGGCGAACGCACGGTTAGTATTCGCGCGGGCGACAAGACCATCCTACAACCAGGAATGTGCTTCCATTTTCAGTCGGGGGTTAGGCTCGAAGGGTTCGGCGCCGCCATCTCTGAATCATTTATTGTAACCGAAAGGGGCGGTGAGCGATTGGCAGATGTTGATCGCCGCTTGATCGTCGTGGACTAGGTGATTTGGATGTGACCCAAATCGTTTTGCGATCTCACTGGGTCCGTTCGAAGCCGGTTGAAATTTGTTTCTGCGGCGAGCGGATGAACGGATCTAGCTTAAGGACGGCGCTGTCTGAGAGGTGCGGCATGCCCAACCTCTGGGACAGGAGAATCTCGCCTAGCACATGAGTTCTCTGCATCAGCGGAGATTAAGATCCGTAGGCCGAAATGAGCCACCTGTGACGCGAGCGCGGCGTGAACGTTGCCCCATTCTACAAATGCGCGGATGACGCAAGAGGACTTAGCTTTTGAGGAGCATTGAGGACGAGTTTACGCGCGCCTGAAGCGGGCTCTTGCCAACCCTGCGCGCCGGTGGGAACGCGAGTATGGTCCGCCCCGTCCGTGCAACACGTCGCGACATCAGCACACGTTGTTCCCGATAGATGGCTCGGCAGCGAAGCTCGCCTTTTGCCCGGGGCTCGCTTCATCCTTTTCTGCTGTTTCGTGCGACTTCACCACTTCACCAAGTGAATGTCTGGGTTATCGCGGGGACCTCAATTTCGGGACCCCAAGACCTCCTTCCGAATGAAGTCGTCCGCGATGCCATCGTGTCTGAAGCGGTCGCGGTCACCCTGCACAGTGCCGGACGAAAGTAGCCTTGCGGCGAGTTCCGTCTAAGATTCGAGGCGGTTGCGCCTGCGTCAGTG
>NZ_RZRW01000780.1:0-2127 GCF_003998745.1 Mesorhizobium sp. M7A.F.Ca.US.014.04.1.1
GTGCTGCGTGCCGGGAATCGGCGGTCCAAGGTCGGATAGCTTCGTCATAACCATCAAACATTCAATTCGTCTAAAATGTTCCGGAACCATTTTAGCGAGCGCTAATTGAATCGCACTATGCGAGTCAGCGCATGCGTCTGAAGTTCATCAAGCCCATGGAGCCCGAGCTGGTCGAGACGCCACCGCAGGGCGACGAATGGCTCCATGAGATCAAGTTCGACGGGTATCGGACCCAAATCATCAAGGATGAAAACGGGATCCGGCTGTTCACCAAGAACGGTTACGACTGGACCGGCCGCTATATCGAACTTGCCGGAGAGGCGGAGGCGATCGAGGCGGAAAGGTTCATCATCGACGGCGAGACAATCACGGTCAACGAGGCCGGCCTGTCCGACTTCCAGGCCCTGCAGTCAGCCGTCACCCGTCGTAAGCCGTCGCGCGATCTGTATTTGGTGGCATTCGACCTCCTGCACCTGAACGGGCATGATTTGCGCAACATGCCGGTGGAAGACCGCCGCCAGATCCTGCAGGAACTGATTCCAGCCGTCGGCCGCATTCAGGTCAGCAAAGCCATGCCCGGCACCGGTGACGCGGTTTATCACCTGGTCGACAGGGCGGGGTTGGAGGGCATGGTCTCGAAGCGCAAGGACAGCGTCTATCGCAGCGGGCCGACGATGAACTGGCGAAAGATCAAATGCTATGCCGAAAAGGAAATGGACATTATTGGCGTGCAGCGCGAGGCTGGAAAGCCCGCAATGGTGCTCATGGCCGACAAGGGCCGCTATGCCGGCGGCGCTTTCGTTGCGTTTAAAGCTGACAAGCGCCAGCGACTTTGGGATCGCGTGCAAGGGAAGGTCGGCGGACCAGTGCCTATCGGTCTCAAGAAAGAAAAGGCCGAATGGCTTAAGCCTGGTCTGGTCGGTCGCGTGCGGTTCCTGAAGGGCGAGGAAAGGCTCCGCCACGCCAAGCTGCTGGACTACCGTGAGGAATAAGCTTGCGACAAGGTGCTGCCCATGACGCGGAACAGAACCGTGTGCCTGGCGTTGTGCGGAAGTCGACGTCTAGGAGAAACGGCATGGTGGCGCCACGCGCGGTCTGGAAGGGTTTTCTGAGGGTCGGTTCCGTGTCGTGCGGGGTCAAGATAGTGGGTGCCACCAGCGAGGCATCGAAAATCCACTTCAAGATTTTGAACCGCAGCGACGGTTTACCCGTGAAGAGTGCCTATGTCGACGAAGGCACCGGCGATGTTGTCGAAGCCGAGGATCAGATCAAAGGCTATGAGGCGGACAAGGGCGATTTCATCCACGTCGAGCCGGACGAGATCAAGAAACTGAAACTGACGTCCCAGCATACGCTTGATGTCGATTCCTTTGTTCCGGTTGCCGAGATCGACACGCGCTATCTCGAAAAGCCCTACTACTTGATCCCGGCAGATGGCGCTTCCCTTGAGGCCTTTGCCGTCCTGCGCGATGCGATGGCCAAGAAGCGCGTCGCGGCACGTTCCTGCGTCGTACTCTATCAGCGCGGCCGCGAAGTATTGATACAGCCGTTTGAAAAAGGAATGCTGCTGACCGAGTTGCGCACCCACAATGAGATGACATCGGAAGACACCGTCTTTAATGACGTGAGAAGCCCAAAATACGATTCGGATTTGCTCGAAATCGCGGGCCTCCTTATCGACAAGAAGGTGACGAAGTTTGATCCCTCGAAATTCGAGGACACCTATGAAGATGCGTTGATTGCCATGATCGACGCCAAGCGAAAGGGCAAAAAGCCTCCGAAACCGGCGCCAAAGCCTCAGGAGAACGTGGTCGAGCTGGCCTCGGTTCTTCGAAAGAGCCTCGCCAAGGAAGGCATCGGCCAAGACCGGCCAAAGGCCAAGAGCCGCAAATCGGCATAGTTAAAGATAGCATCCCACCATCACCGCGCATCACCCAGTAGTTTTAGCGCGCTCGCGCGTTTCCGGCGTCAGGCCTTCGGCCAATCTCACCGGCTCGTCGCACTGCGACGCTGCGGCAATCGGGAGGAAAGACCACCCGACGCGACAAATCGCGGAGGGCCGGATTGCCGTTGTGCCCGTAGCTACAGGTCTCGTCGTTTGGTCACTCCTTGTGACCAACTGGTCGG
>NZ_RZRW01000781.1:0-2125 GCF_003998745.1 Mesorhizobium sp. M7A.F.Ca.US.014.04.1.1
TGATCTCTATGCTGCTCAAGGAACGAAGCAGGTTAAAGCGACCGTGATATCGTGACGATGGCTTCGGACGTGAACCGTAGCGGTGACAATCAGTTCGGCCCTGGGTCTTGTTTGAACCAAGCGTGAGACATTAAAGAAAAAGTGCGATGATGTTGATCAATGGATCTGCCAATCGGATTAGTGCGCTGTCAAGAGCAATGCGAACGGCCTCCGTCCCACTGATAGCAACGGCGATCGCTCTGGGAGCTTCGCCCGTGATGGCACAGGACCGGGAGCAGGTGAGAATGGCCTTCGAGCACTCACTGCCGAATGTCGAAGGAACGAGAATAGTTGCTGTGACCGTGACTTATCCTCCGGGAGGCAAATCGCTCGCTCATCACCACGCAGCCTCGGCATTTATTTACGCCTACGTGCTCTCCGGGGCTATCCGCAGCCCCCAGCCGATCCGCTCCGTCGCGCCGCCGGCAATGACCTGAGCACCCGCAGCGGCATCCAATACGCTCAGGGCGCCCATTCTGGCGCCAGCGCCACCAGCGGCTTGCTGCCCGGTTATCAGCCCCCAGCGGGCCAGTCGCCAAAAGCCGGACCGGCATTGCCCGGGCGGTCGGAGCGCCGCGCTGACCGAGAGGCAAGATAGGCAAGCAGCTCAATTTCCCACCAACGATTGGGGTCCGGCGCGCGGCAAATGCGCCGAGAGTTAACCACCTGGGAGAGATCAGCGATTCATCGTCGGCAGCCCGCCCGCAATCGCGATCAAGCTCCTGGAGCACGGGATACGTCCTCGTCATCATGTTGAGTTCTGCGGTGCGGAATCCGGGAACGGAGACGCGGCGATCAAGTCGCATGCGTTGGGAGTCTTAAATCCCGGCATGAAACGTTCGCAGACGGCCGCGTTAACGGTGCCATACGTCGTCGCGGGCTTATGCGCAAAGCCAGCGAAATACTCCTGGATAAAGCCCTCTTTGAAATTTGCCCGCGGGTACTTGACCACGATTTCCTCACGCAGCTCCACGGGAAACTGATCGAAGCCCACTCCGATGACATCGAGAAGAACACCTGAGTTGAGTAGCGCTACTTCGGCGCCCATATATCGGGGAATGCCGGGGGTGGTGTGCAGCGCGATTGCTTCCCACACGGTCTGCACCTGGTCTTCAGCAATGTTGTGGACGTTTAGAAACTGTCGGGCGGCATTTGCGCCATCGACCTCAAAGCGTTCGTCTGGGCTCGAAAACTTCTTGATAAGGCCGAGATCATGAAATGCGGCCGCCACGTAGAGGAGTTCAGAGTCGAAGCGCAGTTTCCTCTGACGACCCTGCTCAGCTGCGAAAAGGTAGACGCGGATCGAGTGATTGAAGAGCAGATCGCTGGCGTGCTCGCGTAGGATATCTGTCGCCTCTTTCGCGAGCAAAGAATCGGGAATGACGAGGGCATTGGAGAGATTTAGCTTAGTCATTTGCTTGGTCCTTCAAGACTAGCTTTGGAAGTGGGCAAATCGGGGCTCGCGAGTGCAACGACGAGGCTTGATCGATCATCTCGCTCCGACATCGAGCACGATCTTTCCCTTCGGTGGAGTCCGCACGCGCTCCAACATCAAATGCGCCTCGCGCGCGTCCGCGAGCGGCAAGACCGCCCCCACCCTGGTTCTCAGTTTTCCACCGTCGACGAGACAGGCGATCTCCGCCAGGTCCTGCCTCGTGACGTTGACCAGGAAGAAGGAGGCTTCAACGCCATGGCGTTCTGCGAGTTTCTGATCCGGATTTGACACAGCCGAAATCAGCTTTCCGCCTCGACGAAGGACCTGGAACGAGCGGTTCTGCGTCTCGCCGCCGACCAGATCGATGACAGCGTCCGCGTCCCTAACCTTTTCCTCAAAGCGTTGGGTCTGGTGGTCGATGACCGTGTTTGCTCCGAGATCGCGTACGAAAGTAATGTCGTCCGTCGCTGCAGTCGCAATCGCTTGCAGGTGCGCCTCACGCGCCAATTGAACCGCATACGAGCCGACATTTCCCGCCGCCCCGTGGATCACAACCGTTTGACCGGCTTTGAGCTGCGCGTGGTAAAACAACGCCTGCCATGCCGTCACGGCAACGACAGGAACAGAGGCGGCTTCAGCATAGGTTAGCGA
>NZ_RZRW01000782.1:0-2118 GCF_003998745.1 Mesorhizobium sp. M7A.F.Ca.US.014.04.1.1
ATCTTTTGGTGACCACGTTGTCGAGCCATTCTGTGTCCTCTGCCCCAGTCGCCACGATTTCGCCAATGGTCGCCATGCCGGCTAGCTTCATCGGGGCGGTCAGCATGCCCGTTGCGGTCGCCCTGGTCGTTGCGGCTATCTTCGTCACGGAAAGCTTCTTCAGAACCGCGATCCTGGTGCATCCTCTCCCGGACAGCTTGCTCAACCATCTGGCGGATTATTTCGCGTGTCTGTTCACCCCCCTGTCCGTTTGCGTTCGACCCGGCGCCGGGTTGTTCGGTCGCCGTCGTGGGTGCAGGCGTCGTGGGTGCCGGTGTTCCGCTTGACTGGGCGAGCGCCGGGGACGTGAGGGCTATGAAAGTGGCGGCGGCGGCCGTCGTGCTGTGTGGAAATCTCATGGCATGCCTCCATCGAACCATCGGCCGTGTTTGTTTGGGTCAAACTGGGGCTCGGTCTGATTGTTCCCTCAAGGGGATGAGTCACGGCGAAGTTACAGGCCATGTGCCCGTGGGCGCAGGGCGACCACAACCAGAATGGTGGAGATGGTGATGGCATTCATGTCGTCGTAGCCGCCTTCTGGAATGGCGGAACGTGCCAAGGTGTTGCAGCGCTGTGGTGGAGCTTGCTTCGCTGCCGCGGCCTGCAGGGCGAGAGATCGCGCATCTCGATCTGCATCCACACGACTGGAAGCCAGAACAGGCCGGTAATGAGGTAAAGCAGGATCGAAAAGCGCAATCCACCCCTCGGTCGGCGAATAGGCGGAATGCCAGGCGAGGGCATGAGCCACCACCGCGGTTGCAGTGAACACGAATTCAGCGATCACGCGATGCGTGCGACCGCTACGATAGTCGCGGAATTTGCGGTCTGATGGGCGAGCAGCATGAACAAGGCGATGCCGGCCGGACGGCGAGTTGTTCGCAGACCGCCTCGGACGGTTCAGTGCAAGGATCAAATCCCCCTGCGCCGCTCATGGACGCAGCGCCAGCTCAGGAACCTGATCGGCGGGATCCGCGATGTTCATGGACCCGATTCCCGGCGGAAGTGCGGCATGTGGGCTGGATCGTTTGACAAGCGATCGGAATGTCAGGAAACCAGAGCGAGGCGGCGCGGCACAACCGGCGGCCAGCGCCTTGGCGAAGGTCACGCATGTCGACCTGCTGACCGCACGTCGGCCAGATGTAGGAATATCCTTCTTGGGCTCGCCGCTGTAGAGCTTGCCGGGAATTGATCCACCAAGATCGGATTGCTCGTCATATCCATCGACTTGTCTCAAATGTTAGCGAACTGTTCTGCGCTTATTCCCGTCCGCTCGGTCAAAGTCTAACGATCAGGGAAGCACATTGGAAAGCACATGCGGTAACGGTTGATTCAACCATTGCTGGTATGTTGGTGTGGGTGGCGACTCCGACAGTTGGGCGGGCGCTTCAGTGCCGGAGCCGCCTGCGCAGTCCGGTTGGGGTTTGACCGCGCCGTCCTATAATGGGACAGCGCGGTCAACGATTCGTTAAAATGCTCCGGAGCTAATTAAACGTGTGCTAAATTGAATCGCAGTGTTGCGAGTCAGCTCATGCGTTTGAAGGTCATCAGGCTATCGCGCAGGAAGGACGAGGCGGTGTTAGCCGTCAGTCATTCTATCTCACGCGCTGACGACCTCTGGCGCCTTCCAAGTCATCGATTGTAATCATCGATCACTGCTTGATGTATGGCTAGCGACAGTGACTCACCAAAGACATGAACTCAGAAAAGAAACCAACGAAAGCTGGACCGTGTTTAACGTGTTGACTGGGCAGCCAGCAGAGGGTGACGTGGCAAGGCTTGAGCGCCCAACCTATGCCTGCAGCATCAAGAATATGATCCTGCCAAGAGCGCCTAAGAGCAGGGCAAGCTGCATGTGCGTCATCCTGACAACCAATCGCCAGGATTTTGCGGCTTGAGCCGCGAGCTCTTGTCTCCCCTATGGCAACAGGGTCTTTGCCGAAGGACGCTTCGAGCCGCTTATGCTAAGCTGCTTTCACTGCGATATCTGAAATGCAGGCAGGACGTCCGCAACCCCGGAAAGCCAAGGGGTGGATTGGGATCGAGAACGCGACGATCGCGATCACCGTCGAAGGCATTGAT
>NZ_RZRW01000783.1:0-2116 GCF_003998745.1 Mesorhizobium sp. M7A.F.Ca.US.014.04.1.1
TTCCCCTATTCCCCTATTCCCCTATTCCCCTATTCCCTTACTTTCGGCTTCCCGAACCGCGCCGCGGCGGCCAACAACACACCCAGCATCAGCCCGTTGAGGATGTGCCAGAGGAAGTGCGTGCCGAGCGGGAAGCCGCCGCAGACCAGCGGGTCGATCATCCGGCAGATGACGGACACCACGAAGATCGCCGACCCGGCCAGATTGTACCAGCCGGCGCGATTGCCGCTGGCGGCCACCAGCGCGCCGAAGAAGGCGAGCGCCAGGAACGGCGGCAGATAGCCCGTCGTGCCGTTCGACGCCTGGCGCAGCCAGTCCGGCACGGCAACGGTTATCGCCCCGGCAATCACATAGAAGGCGATGAAGATGGCGATGGCTTTGCCCCATCGCATGCCGAGGAAGCGACGCAGATTGAACAGCGTGTAGGCCAGCGTGAAGCCGGCGATCGGCAGCACGTCGGCCCAGACCGTGCCCTTGGTGGCAAAAGTGTGAAAGATCGTCGAGCCGATGCCGATCGCCACCACCCACCAGGCCAGAACCTCGGCGAAGGCGCCGGTGCCCAGCCTTCGCACCTCGCGCACGCCCCACAGGCCGGCGGCGATGAAGGCGAAGTTGGTCAGGGCGTTGACCGGTTCGGACCAGAATTCCGGGCCGGTCCGCTCGCAATAGAGGTCGACCGGCGCCAAAAACGTTTGCCACATCGCGATTGCCGCCCGAATCGGTTTCTATCCTGAAGCGCAGATCCTTCCTATTGCGGCGTTGCGGTCGGCTGCAACGGCAAAATTTCACCGCAACGTGACTTCCCGTTGACTTCCGGTTCTGCCACATATTTCAGCAATCAAGATAAAGCCGGCATCACCGGCGGGAATCGGAATGGCCATGGCCTCGCGAAAATCATTGTGGCTGGCAGCTCTTGCGCTGGCCTTCTCGGCGTCTGCCGGCGCCGGGCATGCCGGCGAATCCGATCGCGCCCAGACCGACCGGGTCCAGATCGAAAAGCCATTGGGCGTGGTCGAGCTGTTCACCAGCCAGGGCTGCAGTTCCTGCCCGCCGGCCGATACTCTGTTCTCCGAACTTGCCGCCAAGGAAGACATCGTCGCGCTCGCCTATCACGTCGACTACTGGGACTATCTCGGCTGGCAGGACACGCTCGGCCGCAAGGAGAACACCGAGCGGCAATACGACTATATGCGCGCCTTCGGCAGCCGCTCCGTCTATACGCCGCAGGCCGTCATCAATGGCCGCGTCCATGTCAACGGCGCCAACCGCGGCGAGGTCGATGGTGCGCTCGCCCGCATGGCCAAGAGCGGTGAAGGCATGCGCGTCGCCGTCAAGGTCAGCCGTACCAGCGATCGCGTGATGATCGACGCCGGCGATGCCGGCAACGGCCCCAGCGACGCCCATGTCGTCATCGTCTATTTCGACCCGCCGCAGACGGTCAAAGTCGGCGAGGGCGAAAATACCGGCCGCAAGATGACCTACTGGAACGCCGTCACCGGCATCCAGACCGCCGGCATGTGGCATGGCAAGGCACAGCGCTACGAACTGCCGATGAGCGAGATTGCCAAAAAGGGCGGCTGCGCCGTGCTGCTGCAGTCGGTCGGCAAGGACGGCATGCCCGGTCCCATTCTCGGCGCCGCATTCATCCACAAGCCTTGAGATAGAGCGCTCAAACCCCTGCCGCGGTAGCGCGAAGGTTCACCTATCACCAGCCAATAAAAAACCGACGTCAGCTTGCTTCTGACGCCGGTCATTTAGGTTTTGGGATCGTCGCTCCCGGTTCTTCCGAGGAAGAGCCGAGGTTGGTTCGATCCGACGCAGACCCGTGGGCGGGGGGCTTGGGGTTTACGAGCCGGTGCCGGACCGAACCGTCTCAGGCAACGCCGGTAAATTCGTCGGACATTGGGGCATGAGCGCGGATAAAAAAAGGCAGAAATGTGGCGGAACATCACCAATTCCAACACGGCGTTTCATAAAAGTGACTGGACGTGACGGAAACGGCGCGGCGCGGGGCTCGGTTCGCCGGGCCTTGCAATTCAGTCGCGAACACGCCAACTTTGGTTGGCAAAGATTCATTTTGAAGGATCGAGGCATGACCGATGACAGTGGCGGGATC
>NZ_RZRW01000784.1:0-2112 GCF_003998745.1 Mesorhizobium sp. M7A.F.Ca.US.014.04.1.1
ATCTTCCATGTGCCCTGGCCAAGCACCTGAACGGCTTCGCCGGAGGGCAGTTTGGTGGTTCTGATGGTCGGTGGCATGGCGGGCTCCAGTTGGGGCCGGATCGCATCACAGGCTGGGCGATAAATCCAGAGGCGTTCTCGCCGCGCTGGCGATGGCTGAAGACTTACTTCACCGGATGGGCGGCGAGCCAGGCCTGCATCTGCTTGATCTCTGCTTCCTGCGCGGCGATGACGCCTTCGGCCAGCTTGCGGATTTCCGGGTCCTTGCCATTGGCAAGTTCAACCTTGGCCATGTCGATCGCACCCTGATGGTGCGGGATCATGCCTCTGACGAAATCGACGTCGGCATTGCCGGTATAGTCGGACGCCATCATGTCGGCATGCATCTTGTCCATCGCCGCCTTGTAGCCTTCCGTCGAAGGACTGGTCGCGTCCGTCGCCATAGCGCCCATGTCGTGTTTCATCTCTTCGCTCTGCGCCGGAACGCTTTCGAGGAAGACGGCAACCAGCATTCCGGCCGCCATCAGCAGCAGCACGAGTTTTTTGGCGAAGGTCATACATGGTCTCCTGTTGGATGGGTTTCGTATTTGGGGGCTTGGATCAGAGTTTCAATGTTCTCAGCCGCAATGCGTTTGCGATCACCGACACCGAGGACAGGCTCATCGCCGCCGCTGCCAGCATCGGCGACAGCAGCGTGCCGGTGAGCGGATAGAGCACGCCGGCGGCGACCGGCACGCCAAGCACGTTGTAGAGGAAGGCAAAGAACAGGTTCTGGCGGATGTTGCGGATCGTCGCCTGAGCCAGCGTGCGCGCCCGCACGATGCCGTTGAGGTCGCCTTTGACCAAGGTGATGCCGGCGCTTTCGACGGCGACATCGGCGCCGGTGCCCATGGCGATGCCGACATCGGCGGCGGCAAGGGCCGGTGCATCGTTGACGCCGTCGCCGGCCATGGCAACGCCGGTGCCTTTTGCGCGCAGTTCCTCGACAAGGGCTGCCTTCTGTTCCGGCAGCAGGCCGGCGCGGACCTCGTCGATGCCGAGGCTTCTGGCGATCGCGTTGGCCGTGCGTTCATTGTCGCCGGTCGCCATGATGATCCGCAAGCCGCTTTCATGCAGCGCCTTGATCGCCTCGGCCGTCGTTGTCTTGATAGGGTCGGCGACGGCGACGATGCCGGCCAGTTTTTTGTCGACAGCAACGAACATCGCCGTCTTGCCTTCGAGTTGCAGCGCCTCGGCCTTGGCCGAGATGGATGCGATGTCGACGCCAAGGTCGGCCATCATCGCGGCGTTCCCGAGCGCGACCGTCTTTCCCGAGACCGAACCGGACACACCCTTCCCGGTGACCGCCTCGAAGCCGCTGGCCTCTGCAACGGTCACGCCGCGCGTAGCGGCGCCGTCAACGATGGCTTCAGCCAGCGGATGCTCCGAGCCTTTCTCCAGGCCCGCGGCAAGCGCCAGCAATTCGTCTTCGGAAAAGCCGTTTGCCGTGACGACATCGGTCAGCTTCGGCCGGCCTTCGGTCAGCGTCCCCGTTTTGTCGACGATCAGCGTGTCGACGGAAGCGAAGCGTTCGAGTGCTGCGGCTTCCTTGATCAGCACGCCGGCATGCGCCCCGCGCCCGGTGGCGGTCATGATCGACATCGGCGTGGCGAGGCCGAGCGCACAGGGACAAGCGAGTAACAGCCCAGACACCGCCGAGACGATGGCAAAGATCAGGCTGGGCTCGGGTCCAAACACGGCCCAAGCGATGAAGGCGACAATCGCGACAAGGACGACGGCCGGGACAAAGTAGAAAGAAACGCGATCAGCCAACCCTTGGATCGGGGCGCGCGAGCGCTGCGCCTTGGCGACGAGCTCGACGATGCGCGCCAGCGTCGTCTCGGCGCCGACCTTCTCAGCGCGCATGATCAGCGCACCATTCTTGTTGAGCGTGCCGCCGGTCAGCGCATCGCCCTCGACCTTCTCGACCGGCAACGGCTCGCCCGTGATCATCGATTCGTCGAGCGAGGACCGTCCTTCCAGCACCGTGCCATCGACCGGCACGGCGTCACCGGGGCGTATGCGCAGGCGATCGCCGGCCTTGACGGCGGCGAGGGGCACGTCGTTTTCGGAA